>JAVRPF010000772.1:0-6213 GCA_032162385.1 Mycobacterium sp. | reverse complement strand
GTGTTCCTGACCTACGCCACGACGGGCCGTGGCAACGAGGCGGTCAACGGGTCCATGGGTCTGCTCGACATGACGCCCTACGGCCGCGGTGAGGCGTGGGAGGACAACCCCGATGGCTGGCCCGAGGGACGCCACTCGTGCTGGTCATGGCGCTCGGACGCCAACGGCTGCGCCACCTGGGGACCGACCAGTCGCCCCGTGCCGCAGTGGACCCGCCCCGGCGCGACCCCCGTGGAGACCCTCGGCCGGTCATGACACCTAGGCGCCAGGCGAACCCCAGCGCTCCTCGACCCGCCCGAAGCGCCAGAACGCGAGGGCGAACAACCAGACCACGACGAACATCCCGACGATCACGAAGCCGACCGACTCGAGGTTCGCCGAACCAATCGCGGCCAGCGGACCTGACTCGATGCCGAGTCGGTCGACCAGAAGGCCGGTCAGCACGATGACACCGATGATCAGCGCAACGCACACCGACAGCACCGTCACGGTGAGGTTGTAGTACACCTTGCGGATCGGCTTGAGGAACGCCCAGCCGTAGGCCCGCGACATGAAGATGCCATCCAGCGCGTCGAACAGACTCATCCCCGCTGCGAAGAGCACCGGCAGCACCAGGATCGCATACCAAGGGAGGGTGAATGCCGCCGTCCCCGCCGCCAGCACCAGCAACGCCACCTGCGTGGCGGTGTCGAAGCCGAGTCCCATCAGCAACCCGACGGGATAGAGGTGCCATGGCTTGCTCACCCGGCGCATGACGCGCCCGAGCAGCCGGGCCAGGAAGCCACGGTTGTCGAGTTGCCGCTCGAGCTCTGCCTCGTCGTACTCGCCGCTGCGCATCTTGCGGAACACCTTGGCGATGCCGACCACGGCGAACAGATTGGTCAACCCGATCAGGATGAGGAACGTCCCGGCCACCACCGAACCGATCAGCCCGAGGGTCTGCAGCAAGGGCGAACCCTCGTCCTGCACCGGGCCGACGAGAGCCCTGACGCCAAGGGCGAGCAGGAATGCCAGGCCGAACACGACGCTGGAGTGCCCCAGCGAGAACCAGAAGCCGGCGGACAGCGAGCGCGTCCCCTCCCCGACCAGCTTGCGCGTGGTGTTGTCGATGACCGCAATGTGGTCGGCGTCGAAGGCGTGTCGCACGCCGAGCAGGTAGGCGGTCACCCCGAGCCCGACGCCGAACACGCCGGCGGACCCGAGGGTGATGTGCTGTGGCGCCACGCCGAGGACCAGTACTCCCCAGCCGAATACGTGAAGGAACAGAACGACACCGCCGACCGCTGCGATCGACATCCAGTCACTCCGGTCGAATCGGGTCGCCACATGGGTCTCGGGATTGGCCTCGGGCTGCGTGGCGATGGATCCGACCGTCATGGACCGAGCCTAGAGCCCATCGACATCGTATGTCTAGCTGTTCAGATGATCAGGAGTGACGGGCGCCGATCCAATGCAGCAGATCGTGCACGATCTCGTCCTCGAGCCGGTAGCTGACGGCACGGCCCACCCTCGTGCTGGTCACCCAGCCCTGTTGGCGCAGCACCCGAAGCGCTTGGGAGGTGGCGTTTTCGGACCGACCGAGGGCGGCGGCGAGATCACTCACGCAGATCCCCGGCGCCCGGTGCAGGCTGAGCAGGATCTCGAGCCGGTTGGGATCGGACAACAGGTCGAAGCGCTGCGTCCAGCCCGTGGTGTCGACGTCGGCGAGTGCCGACGAGGCGCGTCGTATCTGTGCCGCCACGGCACTACGCGCCGGTGCCTGGTCACGGGACTCCACACCTGCAATTTAGTCCAGAAAGCCGTGCAACAGAGCCGCCGACGCCCAGATATGTGCGGTCATCACCTCGGCGGCACCCTCGCCGTCGCCCGCCAGGATCGCCATCACGATCGCCTCGTGCTGTTCGTCGGAGTGCGCGATGTTGCGGGCGAGCAGCGGGATCCGGTCGAGCAGTTCGTTGAGACGCATCCGGTTCTCGGCGACCAGTGGCACCACGGACGGCGCGCCTGCGGCCTCGGCGATGGCCAGGTGCAGCCGGGAGTCGAGCCGCCGGTAGTCCTCCGGCGGGGCACCGCGGACGTCGGTCAACCTGCTCCACAGCGTCTCGCGCTCGGTGGCGGTCAGCGTCCTGCCCGCGGACATCCGCGCGGCACCGACCTCGAGGATCTCGCGGACCCGCAGCGCGTCGTCGATCTCGGCGCGGCTGAACCGGATTCCGTCGCCACTGGGCGCGGGAAGCTCCGTGGCCAGGAACGTGCCGCCATACCGGCCCCGCCGTGACACCAGGTAGCCGGCCTCGGCCAGCGACTTGATCGCATCCCGCACCGTGTCACGGCTGACGCCAAGCCGGGTGGCCAGCTCGCGCTCGGGTGGCAGGGACTCACCGGGCGCGAGCACGCCCAGCCGGATGGTCTCGAGCAGCCGGCCGACCGTGTCCTCGAAGGCGTTACCGAGCCGCACCGGACGCAGCAATGCCTCGCTGGGCTGCGGATCCGGTGTCATTTCCCGGGTCGCTTCGCTCCTGCCCTCCGGTGCGATCATGGCATGCCTACAGCGGTGTCACGTACGCGGAACTGATGCCACCGTCGACGAGGAACGTCGACGCGGTAATGAACGACGAGTCGTCGCTGGCCAGGAACGCCACCGCCGCGGCGAGTTCCTCGGGCTCGGCGAACCGGCCGAGCGGGACGTGCACCAGCCTTCGCGCCGCCCGTTCCGGATCCTTCGCGAACAGCTCCTGCAGCAACGGGGTGTTCACCGGCCCCGGGCACAGCGCATTGACGCGGATGCCCTGCCGGGCGAACTGCACGCCGAGTTCCCGCGACATCGCCAGCACCCCGCCCTTGGAGGCGGTGTACGAGATCTGCGAGGTGGCCGACCCCATCACCGCGACGAACGACGCGGTGTTGATGATCGACCCCTTCTGCGCAGGCACCATGTGCCGCAGTGCGGCCTTGCAGCAGAAGAACACCGACTTGAGGTTGATGTCCTGCACCCGGTCCCAGGCGTCGATCCCGGTCTTCTCGATCAGGTCGTCCTCGGGCGGGCTGATGCCTGCGTTGTTGAACGCGATGTCGACCGAGCCATGAACCTCGGCGGCGGTGTCGAACAGCGCGTCGACGGCGACCTGGTCCGAGACGTCGACCTGCACGAAGGTGCCGTTCAGGTCCTCGGCGACGGTCTTGCCCGTGGCGGGGTCGATGTCGCCGATCACGATCGTCGCGCCCTCGGCCCGCATCCGCTTGGCGGTCGCCAGCCCGATGCCGCTGGCACCGCCGGTGATGACGGCGACCTTGCCCGCGAGCCGCTGGGTCAGATCTACCTTGATTTCCACGTAGCTAATCTCCTGTAATCGCAAAGAAGACGTTCTTGGTTTCCGTGAAGTGCAGCGGCGCGTCGGGGCCCAGTTCACGGCCCAGCCCCGATTGCTTGAAGCCGCCGAACGGCGTGCTGTACCGCACCGACGAGTGCGAGTTCACCGAGAGGTTCCCGGATTCCACCGCCCGCGAGACCCGCAGCGCCCTCGACAGGTTCTCCGTCCAGATCGACCCGGACAGCCCGTACGGCGTGTCGTTCGCGAGCGCGATCGCATCGGCCTCGTCGTCGAACGCCAGCACCGTCACGACCGGTCCGAAGATCTCGTCGGTGACCGTGCGATCGGTCCGGTCCGGTGTGAGAACCGTTGGGGGGAACCAGTACCCGGGACCGCTCGGGGCGGATCCCCGGAAGGCGACGGGAGCGTCGTCGGGGACGTAGGACGCCACCGAATCCCAGTGCGGCTTGGACACCAGCGGGCCCATCTCGGTGTCCCGTGCGGCTGGATCGCCGACCACCACGCCCTTCACGGCGGGCTCGAGCAGCTCCATGAACCGGTCGTAGACGCTGCGCTGCACCAGAATCCGGCTGCGTGCGCAGCAGTCCTGGCCGGCATTGTCGAACACGCCGTAGGGCGCGGTCGCGGCCGCCTTCTCGAGGTCGCAGTCGTCGAACACGACGTTGGCGCTCTTGCCACCGAGTTCCAGCGTCACCCGCTTCACCTGCGCCGCGGCGCCGGCCATCACCCGAGTGCCGACCTCGGTGGAGCCTGTGAAGACGAGTTTGCGGACGTTCGGGTGGGTGACGAAGCGCTCCCCGATCACCGAACCGCGGCCGGGCAGCACCTGGAACAGATCGGGGTCCAGTCCTGCCTCAACGGCCAGCTCGCCGAGCCGGATCGTGGTCAGCGGCGTCAACTCGGCCGGCTTGAGCACTACTGCGTTCCCGGCGGCCAGGGCCGGGGCGAAGCCCCACGACGCAATCGTCATGGGGAAGTTCCACGGCGTGATCACGCCGACCACGCCCAGCGGTTCGTTGAACGTGACGTCCAGACCGCCTGCGACCGGAATCTGCCTGCCCGACAGTCGTTCCGGACTGGCCGAGTAGTACTGCAACACGTCACGGACGTGGCCGGCCTCCCACTCGGCGTTGGAGATCGGATGGCCGGAGTTGGCCACCTCGAGGGCGGCGAGTTCGTCGACGTGCTGGTCGACGACGGCGGCGAAGGCCCGCAACCCGGCCGCCCGTTCGGCGGGAGCCAGTCTCGCCCAACGCTTCTGGGCGTCCCCGGCCCGCCCGATGGCGTCGTCGACGGCGGCCACGTCGAGTTGTTCGACGGTGCGCAGCACCCCTTCGGTCGCCGGGTTGATCAATGTCGACGTGGTCAAGATGCCACCCTTTCCGTTGCGAAATGTCGTGCCGCGTCCACCACGCCCGCGAACAGTCGAAGATCGTCGAGTCGTTCCTCGGGATGCCACTGCACGGCGAGAACGAACTGCTGGCCGGGAATCTCGACGGCCTCGACGACGCCGTCGGGATCCCACGCGGTGGCGATCAACCCCTTGCCGAGTTCGGCGATGGCCTGGTGGTGGTAGCACTGCGCGTCGGTGGACTCGCCGATCAGCGCGGCCAACCGGGTGCCCGGCACGATGCGGATGGTCGACGTGTTGAACTTGGCGTTGCCCGCCTGGTGCCAGTTGTGGCCGATGACCTCTTGCAGGTGTTGGTGCAGGGTGCCGCCCAGCGCCACGTTGAGGACCTGGGCACCGCGGCAGATCCCGAGCACCGGAACCCCGCGTTGGATCGCACGTTGCACTAGCGCGAACTCCCAGGCGTCGCGCTCACGGGCAGGCTCGTCGGTGGTCGGGTGCGGTGCCTGGCCGTAGGCGGCGGGGTCGACGTCCTTGCCTCCGGTGACTACCAACCCGTCCAGTCCGTCGACCACCCGATCGGCGATGTCGGTGTCCACCGGTTGCGGCGGAAGCAGCGTGGCGATGCCGCCCCCCAGAGTGATGCCTTCGATGTACACGGCGGGCAGGAAGCTGGCCTTCACGTCCCAGACACCGGTCTGCGCCTGCTGCAGGTACGTCGTCAGGCCGAGGACCGGTCGTGCCTCAGAGCCGCTCAAAACCGCGCACCCTCTCCCAATCGGTCACCGCGGAGTTGAACGCCTTCAATTCGATCCGCGCGTTGTTCAGGTAGTGCTCGACGACCTCGTCGCCGAACGCCTCTCGGGCGATCGCCGAGGATTCGAACAGTGCCGCCGCCTCGGCCAGCGTGGTCGGAAGACGTTCCGCGCCACTGGTATACGCATTGCCCGCGCAGGGGTCGGGTAGCTCGAGTTCCTTGTCGATGCCGTGCAGGCCCCCGGCGATGAGCGCCGCCACCGCAAGGTACTGATTGACGTCGCCGCCGGCTGCGCGGCACTCCATCCGCATGCCGTGGCCGTGGCCGACCACCCGCAACGCGCACGTCCGGTTGTCCATTCCCCACGCCACCGCGGTCGGCGCGAAGCTGCCGTCGACGAACCGCTTGTAGGAGTTGATGTTCGGTGCGTAGAACAGAGTCAGCTCGCGCATCGTGGCCAGCTGGCCTGCGATGAAACTCTGGAACATCTTGGACATGCCGCGCGGTTGGTCCTCATCGGCGAACACCGCCGAACCGTCATCGCCACGGAACGAGATGTGGATGTGGCAGCTGTTGCCTTCGCGCTCATCGAATTTCGCCATGAACGTGAGGGCCTTGCCGTGCTGGTCGGCGATCTCCTTGGCACCGTTCTTGTAGATGGTGTGGTTGTCGCAGATGACGAGCGCCTCGTCGTAACGAAATCCGATCTCCTGCTGACCGAAGTTGCACTCGCCCTTGACGCCTTCGCAGTAGAGACCCGCGCCCTCCATTCC
>JAVRPF010000771.1:0-4028 GCA_032162385.1 Mycobacterium sp. | reverse complement strand
ACGCTCGAATCCCACGGTGCCGCACCGATTGCGAGATATGTCGGTGTTCCCATCGACCTCCGCCAGGACTGGCCGACGGCCCTGCAGCAGGCCGGATTCGATCCCGGGGTGTCAACCGCGTGGTCAGCAGAAGGCTTGTTGCCCTATCTGACTGCGGACGCGCAGGATCTGCTGTTCGAGCGCATCCAGGGTTTGAGCGCGCCCGCCAGCCGGATCGCGGTGGAGGCGTTCACCAACGATTTCTACAGCGCAGCCAGCTTCGCCCGTCGAGAAGAGCAGATGGAGCGTTACCGTGCGGCAGCGGTCAAACTGGGACGGCTGGACGTCGCCGAGACGGGAAACTTGCTTTACGAGGAGGAACGGACCGAAGTCGTCGACTGGTTGCATGCGCACGGCTGGGGCACCACGGCCCTGACCGCCGACGAGCTGATGGCGGGCAACGGGCGCTCAGCACCTGCGGATCTGGACGAGGCGACGCCGCAGAGCGTCTTCGTCGAGGGTCAGTTGCCATAGCGGGGGGCAATCGGCCGAATCAGCTGTACGCGCCGTTGATCACCGGCTGGGTGATCATCCCCGCCTCGACACCCCAGTTGGACATGATGGTGCGGTATTCGCCCCTCGCGATCAGATACATCACGGCCTGTCGGAGGGACTCGGCCAGCGGGGCGCCCTTGGCCACCGGCCAGCCGTAGGGTGCGGCGTTGAAGATCTCACCCGCCGCCTCCAGCGCCCCATCGCTGCGGTTGACGGCGTAACCCGTCACGGGCGAGTCGGTGGACATGGCGTCCAGCTCCCCGGCGGTCAACGCAGCCGTGACGTCGTCTTGGCTGTCGTAGTCGATCGCCACAATCGGCGGCGACCCGACCGCGACGCAGGCCTTGCTCTTCACCGGGAGCTCGTCGGTGTCCTGGATCGTCCTGGACTGCGCACCGACCCGTAGACCGCACGCGTTGTTCGGGTTGACCGCCGCACCGGGCCGCTGAGCCCATTGCGTGCCCGCCTGAAAGTAGGTCACGAAGTCGACGGTCGCTTCGCGCTCCTTGGTGTCGGTGAACGATGACAGCCCGACGTCGAAGGCCTTGCCCTGCACGGACGGAATGATGCTCTCGAAGGCCGTCTCCCGGTACTCGACCTCGAGCCCGAGCAGGTGTGCGACTGCGTTCATCAGGTCGACGTCGAAGCCGATCAGGTTACCGTCCGCATCCCTGAACTCTGCAGGCGCGTAGGGCTCGTTGATCCCGACCACCAATTTCCCCGCCGACCTGATCGCCTCGGGCACGGTGGCTGCGATGGCCGCCGGGTCGCCGAGCATCGGGGCGAGGCTCGGCGTCGACGATCCGGACGTCGTCGAAGCGCCGGGGTCGCCGGCGTTTCTCGATCCCGAATCGCCTGGTGCACTACGCATTTGCCAAGTGACCAGCGCGGCGACGAGGATCCCGATGAGCGCGGCACCAGACAGTGCCGGCGTGCTCAGTCTCCGGCGCCGCCAGGAATGCGCCGATGGCGGCTTGCGCTTGGAATGCGCGGCACGTCGCACCGGCTGGACGGACCTGGCGGCATCGGCGAGTTCCCCGGCGGACTGATAGCGCTGGTCGGGATCCTTCGCCATCCCCTTGGCGACGACCTCGTCGAAACCCTTGGGCAGGGCCGGATTGATCGCCGACGGGCGTGGTGGTGGCGCCACCAGGTGGCCGGCGAGCTGCTGTTCGAGGCTGTCGCCTGAATAGGGTCGGCCGCCCGTCAGGCATTCGTGCAGCACGCAGGTCAGCGCATAGACATCCGAGCGCGGATCGCTATGCCCGGTCTTGAATCGTTCCGGCGCCATGTACGCCACGGTGCCGAGAGTGCTTCCGACACTGGTCAATCCGTTCTGGGAAGTGGTCCGGGCAATGCCGAAGTCGATCAGGTAGACGAAGTCCCTGCCAGCGACGAAGATGTTCGACGGCTTCACGTCCCGGTGCACCAGCCCGACCGCATGCGCCGCATCCAACGCGGCTGCCACCTGCTCGACGATCGTCACCGCTCGTTCCGCAGCGAGTGGTCCGTCGGCGTCGGACAACACGGTTCCGAGGTCCTCGCCGTCGATCAACCGCATGTCGAGGTAGAGCTGGCCGTCGATCTCGCCGTAGCCGTGAATGGGAACGACGTGCGGGTCGCTCAGGCCCGCCGCGGCGTGCGCCTCACGCCGAAAGCGCTGCTGGAAGACCCGGGTCGCCTGCGAGGTGAGAGGGCAGGACCTTGAGTGCGACGATTCGGTCGGTGTCGGTGTCGTGCGCCCGGAACACCTGGCCCATTCCGCCCCGGCCCAGCAGTTCCAGCAACTGGTAGTGCCCGAACGGCGTCGCATCCAAGTGCTGCTCCTTGACGCCTTTGAACTGCATTGACGTCGAAATGTTAAATCAGCCAGGACGGAAATGCCTGGATACGTCAGTTTTGTCAATTTGCCGGGCGAACCGTTGCCCGCCACAGCTCCCAAAACGTGACACGATCGCCGAGTGTCCGGCTCACCTGATCCGTCGACCTCCGACTCCGCCGGTGGTTCGGAGCTGGCTGGCTTTCCGGTCACCGCACCGCCGCTGCCGTGGCCCGTCTTCACTCATCAGCACTGGACCGATCTCACCTTCGTGCACTGGCCCGTTTACCCCGAGGCGATCGCACACATGTACCCGGCCGGGGCCCGACCCGACGTCTTCGCCGACGGCATGACCTACGTCGGGCTGGTGCCGTTCGCCATGAGTGAAGTCGCGCTGGGGATTTCGCGGCCCATTCCGTACTTCGGACGCTTCCTGGAGACGAACGTCCGGCTGTACTCGACCGACGATGAAGGCCGTCACGGCGTGTTGTTCCGGTCGTTGGAGACGGCCCGGTTGGCGGTGGTTCCGGTGACCAGGATCGGCCTCGGCACGCCCTACACGTGGGCGAAGATGCGGCTGACCCGGCACGGCGACCGAATCACCTATGACAGCGTGCGGCGCTGGCCCCGCAGGGGACTGCGGACCCGATTGACCGTCGAGGTCGGCGCGGTCGTCGAACCGACGCCGCTGGAGGTCTGGCTCACCGCGCGATGGGGCGCGCACACCCGAAAGGCCGGCCGCACCTGGTGGGTGCCCAACGAACACGAGCCGTTCCCACTTCAGTCGGCGGAGGTGGTCGAGTTGGACGACGACCTGGTGGCGGCCGGCGGCGTGCGACCCGCCGGAGAGCGCCTGCGTGCGCTCTTCTCGCCAGGGGTGCGCGCCCGCTTCGGCCGACCCTCCGTGGTGGGCTGAGCCCGCCACCTGAGTGACCAACGTGTGAACACGCGGCAACCAAGAGGTTGTGCGGCTGTCGGGTTGCGCCGCGAGCCGAGAGAATGGGAGCGGTATGAACGCGTTCGTGTCGGTGTACGTCGATATGGCGGCCCGGGCGGATGACGTCCGCGTCGCCGTTGCTCAGCTGCCCACGCCCGATGGCGTGCTCGAGGTCAAGGTCGACGGCGACGCGATCACCGACACGTTCGGCTGCCGCATCGCCGTGGACCTGACGGGTACCTTCGACGAACGCACCGAGGGTCTGGCCATCGCCCGCGCCTATGCCGCCGATCTCTCGGCCGCCCTTGGGGTTCCCGCCTTCGCCTTCTACGACCTGCTGCGGCGCGACTACCCGGCGAGTTGATGTCGGCCGGTCGCCTCGTTCACGTTCGACCGAGCCGGGAACCCGCCGCGTACAACGCGGCTCGATCTCGCACCACGTGCTTTGCACGATCTCGGACACCGGCAACAGGTCGGTGCTCTCAACCGTCAGAGAACTCACCTGCACGCCTGCGGCGCACCGACGCCGCCGCCGGTGCGCATCGCACGTCCGCCTGCGCCCCAACTGGTCGTCGCGCTGTCGCCGTTCTCGGGCATTGAAGCGGCGGATTTTCGCACCGGCGGCGCGGAGCACGGTCAGAGGAAACGCATAGGTTGCGAATCGTTACCGGATCTTGTTGCAAACGTGTCTGGAGTGAAAGAGGGTTCCAAGGTGACTCAAGTGCCAAAAGTGCACTG
>JAVRPF010000770.1:0-7798 GCA_032162385.1 Mycobacterium sp. | reverse complement strand
TCGTCGCGATCACCGACGATCCGGACGCCGCCGCCCGCGCACCAGTCGGCGACGCGCTGGTCGCCGACCCCGCCCTCGCCCTGCAAGGCCTGCTCGAACTCCTCCCACAGACCAACCGGCCCGCGCCCACACCACACGCACCGCTGAACATCCCGCCCGCAGTCGACACCCTCACCGCAGCCCAGGTCTATGACATCATGGGGCCGCTGTTCCCCCACAACGGCATCATCGTGACCGAATCGATGAACGGCGCAGCCGCCATGTGGGACCGGATCAAGTTCCGCCAACCCGGATCGTTCTTCTTCTGCGCCGCAGGCGGTCTCGGGTTCGCCATCCCCGGCGCAGTCGGCGCCCAACTCGCCCAACCCCAACGGCCGGTGCTAGCAATCAGCGGCGACGGCAGCGCCCAATACGGCATCCAAGGCCTATACACCGCAGCCAACCGCCAGCTTCCAGTCACCTTCCTGATCCTGGTCAACCACGAATACGGAATCCTCAAAGGCTTCGGCGACTACCTCAACACCACCGGCGTGCCCGGCCTCGACCTCACCCACCTCGACTACCAAGCCCTGGCCAACGCCTACGACATCCCCGCCACCCGAATCGGACGCCCCGACGAACTGGCCATCGCCGTCAAGGAAGCACTCAACTCCACCAACGGCCCGCACATGATCATCATCGACATCGCACCAGGCGTCGCCGTGGGCGGATGATCAGAGTACTCAACGAAATGATGAAAGGAACACTACCGCAATGGAATTAGGCATTCACTACATCAACTTCAAGCGCCCGGACGGGCCGCAGGCCATTGGCCCGACCCTGGCCGCCACCGTCCAGGCCGCCGAGCACGCTGGCGCCACCATGTTCACCCTGGCCGATCACTTCTTTCAGATGGAAGGGGTGGCACCTGCAGAGGATCCGTTTCTCGAGGGCTACACGTCGATGGGATTTCTCGCCGGGCAGACCGAGAGCATCGCGCTGACCATGTTGGTCACCGGCGTCACATACCGCTATCCCGGAGTGCTGGCCAAGACGGTCACCACCCTCGACGTGCTGTCGCAGGGCCGTGCCATGCTCGGCATCGGCGCCGCCTGGTACGACCGTGAACACGCCGGGCTGGGTATCCCGTACCCTCCGCTCGGCGAGCGGTTCGAGATGCTGGAGGAAACGCTGCAGATCTGCGAGCAAATGTGGAGCGACAACAATGGGCCCTTCGCGGGCAAGCACTACCGACTCGCCGAAACACTCTGTGCCCCACCGCCGATTCAGAAGCCACGGCCTCCGATCCTGATCGGCGGTGCCGGGGAGAAGAAGACGCTGCGGCTGGTCGCCCAGTACGCCGACGTGTGGAACATCAGCCTCGCCGCCGGACCCCCGGACGAAACGCGGCACAAGCTCGACGTGTTGAACCGCCACTGTGACGATGTCGGCCGTGACCCCGCAGACATTCGCAAGACGCTGGGCATCCTCGTCGATCCGCTCGCCGACGTCGACGGCTTCTTATCGACGGCCGCCGAATACGCCGCACTCGGGTTCGATCTCGTCAACGTGATGCCGCTGCCACACATCACGGACCCCGTCGGCTTCGTCAGCCGCCTCGGCGAGGAGGTCGTTCCGAAACTCGCAGAGGTCAGCGACAATAGGGCGGGATCAGCCCGGAAGTGAAGATTGCCAGTCAGGTGCTCGTCGTAGGGGCGGGGCCAGTCGGGCTCGCGCTGGCAGCAGAGCTGGAGATCGCCGGAGTCCACGCCGTCGTGGTCGAACAACTGGCTGAGCCCGACACCCTGCAAAAGGCCCGGGGGGTCGGGGTCCTGGCCGCTGAGGCGTTGCGTCGAAGGGGCTTGGGCACCCAACTCCAGACACTCCACCAGAGCGGACGGGGCGACTACCGCCGCGACATGGGCAGTAACCACGCCCACTTCGCATGGATCCACAAGCTCGACGCCACGGTACGCGGTGGACAGAATCGGGTGCCTGCCCTGATCTGGCAGCCCGAGCTGGAGCGACTGCTGACCGACCACGCCATGGGCCTCGGCGTCGAGTTGCTCCGCGACCACACGGTCACCGCCGTGAACCACGACGACACACACGTACGTGTCGTCCTCGACACGCCCTCAGAACAGCGTGAGTTCACGGCCCTCTACCTTGTCGGTTGCGACGGCGGGCGCTCCGCGGTCCGTAAGCTGGCTGAGTTCGATTTCCCGGGAATCGACTCGACAGTCCTCGGCCGCGTCGCCCGCCTCAAATTGGACCATCGGGCACAGTTCCCGGCGCCAACCAACAACCAGCACGGCAGCCTGCAACACACCGGCCTTTACGACGGTTGGGTACGTGTCCGGCTGAACGAGCGCGACGAGAACGCGCCCGACGCCCATGGCGGGGACCGTGAGCGGTCTCCGGTCACCGTGCGGGAGATGCGCGACGCCATCCAGCGCGTTACCGGAGTCGACGTGGCTATCACCGAGGTCCAGGAAGGCCGGCGATTTCGCGACAACTCCCGGCAGGCCGCGACCTACCGTAAGGGCCGGGTGCTGCTTGCCGGTGACGCGGCCCACGTGCACTCACCACTCGGCGGACAGGGCCTCAACCTTGGAATCATGGACGCGGTTGACCTCGGCTGGAAACTGGCAGCGGTGTTACGCGGCTTCGGCAGCGACGAGCTGCTCGACTCTTACACGCGCGAGCGGCACCCGGTGGGCGCGGCCGTCCTGAACAACACCCGTGCCCAGGCCGCCCTGCTGACGCCAACCCCTCAGGTCCTGGCGCTCCGCGAGATTGTGAGCGACCTGATGGACATCTCCGACGTCAAGGAATACCTCGGCCGGATGCTATCCGGCGTGGGAGTGCGCTACCCCATGCCTTACGACCCCGGAACCGACCACGAACTGCTTGGCGGCCACGTGCCGGACTTCGTCGTCGACGACACCACCCTGTACGCGATCATGTCTGACGGGCGGCCGGTTCTCCTGCATACACCGCAGGCAGGCGGGATCGGTGGAGTCGCCGAGTCCTGGCACGACCGGGTACACGTTGTTCCCGCGCTGGTGCTGGGACGGCCCGACCTGTCCGCCGCCCTGATCCGTCCCGACGGCGTACTCGCCTGGGCGGCCACACCTTCCACGGCGCCAGACACCACATGCCTGAAAGCCGCGCTGCACACCTGGTTCGGACCGCCCCGACCAGCCGCCGACGACGCCCGGCCCACACAGATCCCCCCTCCCGCACCACGAGGAGATCTCATACGAAGCGCATCGTGCTCACGCCGGCTGCGCCCACGCGGTGGCTAGTTCGTCGTGGTGCGCGATAGTTTTCCGATCCATGTGCCGAGGTTGTACTCGACGTCGCTGCGCTGTTGAAGTCCTGCGGCAAACAGTTGTTCGAGGGCGGCGCCCACTGCTGGCCGGCCTACGGCGGCCCAGAATGCGTCCATCTGTCCTGCGAGTTCCGCCTCGGGCCGCAACGTCGCCTGGTTGACGAACTTCTTGATGTCCCTGATGGTCTGGATATCGAATTTCGAAACGCGGTCGGCGAACTCGTCGACGAAACCGTCGAGTTCTGCGTCGGGCAAGGCGCGGTTGACGTAGCCATACCGTTCGGCGAGGTCTCCATCGAAATCGCAGCCACCCAAGAGGATCTCGAGCGCGCGTCCCCGCCCGACCAGTGCAGGCAGTCGTGACGCAGGTCCACCTCCGGGTATTGCGCCGACCCCAATCTCGAACTGGCCGAGTACAGCTTTCTCACGACTTGCAAAACGCAGGTCCGTGGCGATCACGAATTCGCTGCCTGCACCGCGGGCGCGCCCGCGGATGGAGGAGATCGTAACGGCGGGCAAGGTGTTGAGACGCGCGAGCGAGGCCAGCCAGGGGTGCGGTCGGCGTATGCCTACCTGATCGGCTTCAGCGTCGCCGTTGGCGATTTCGACGATGTCAATGTGTGCCAGAAAGAAGTCCGGGTCAGCACTGTCGAAGACCACGACAGCCACCGTGTCACTGGATTCTATGCGTGAGAACAGAGCGTCGAGTTCGCTGATCATCACGCTGTCGATCAGGTTCAGGGGCGGGTTGCTGAAGGTCACGCGCCACAGCGAGTCGGATGACTCGGTGACGGTGAACCGTGTTGGTCTGTTCATGACATGCAGGCTACGCTCTGACTTGCATTATGCAAGTCAGATCTTCGCTCGACCGGTACGCAGTGAAAGGGTCACCACGATGCCTACGGAAATGGCGGCCACCTGCGCCATCGAGCGCAGCCTGGCCGTCGTGGGAGACCGCTGGTCCATGCTGATCCTGCGTGATGCGCTCGCCGGAATTACTCGCTTCGCCGAGTTTCAAGCGCAATTGGGTGTGGCCACCAACGTATTGGCCGCCCGGCTGGACAAGCTGGTCGCGGCCGGAGTTCTGCGAAGGCAAGCGTATAAAGACCCGGGCGAACGTGCCCGCCCGGAATACCGTCTCACCGCAGCCGGATTCGATTTATGCGTAGTGCTCGGCGCACTTCAGCAGTGGGGTGACACCTATATGCCACTGCCGGGCGGACCGGTCACGGCGCGCTGCGAGCGCAACACCGGCAGACCCGTCAGCGTGTCATTCATCGACGAATCCGGATCACCGATCGATCCCCATCACGTCAGGCTGGACGGACCCGCTCCGACGAACGCACATCATTAACCAAATAGCGCGGATTCATGCGTTGGCGGAAGAACCCCGCCTACCAAGTGCCTAGCCTCGCCACTATGAACTACAAGATCGCACTCGGGCGGGCGTGACGACGGTGGGCCCGCATGGGACGAAGCGATGTGATCCGTGCAGTTCCTTGGTCGGATCATGATCCGTGCACGGCGAGATGTTCGCCCTCACTCGGTACGACTCGGTACGACTCGGTACGAATCGGTTCGGCGGGTGCTGCGGGACTGGGCGTCCTTCCCGTCTCGCAACGGCGTGATCATCTGGATTTCGGCGCCGGGCCGCACGCGTGCGTCGGCATGAATCTCGCCCGGATGGAGATGCTGGCTCTGTTCACCGCCCTGGCCAAGCGAATTCGACGCTTCACCATCCCAGAGGTGGAGCCGCTCCTGAACAACGTTCTGCGCGGCTTCAAGACATTACGGGTCACCGCCTGCTGACTTGGTGGACGAGACAAACGCGAATCAGATGGAGCTACCCATGATTGGGCGCGATACCGAGTTCGATGCTGGGACCGTGGGTTTGCCTACATCCGCCGCCGACGCGAGCGCTGCTTTGGTTCGTCCGCTTGGCGCTTTCGAGCGGATGTATCACCGGTACCAGCAGAAGAGCAGCATGCACTTCTGCGTGGTGGCCGAGCTTGCCGACGACGTCGATCCGGCCGTGCTTGATGCCGCGCTTTTGATGGTGCAACAGCGGCATCTGCTCTTGAATGTGTGCGTCGAGGATGACCCGCAGACCGGGCTGGGATTTTACCGCCCGGCGAGCGTGCCGCCGATCCCGGTGACCGTCGTCGACGCTGGCGCGGGCCACAGCTGGTGTGATCTTGTCGCCGAGGAGTTGACCCACCCCTTCGACACCTCAATCGCGCCGATGATCCGGGTGGTGCTGCTGCGCTCAGGGCCAAGCACCCCGGCCGCGATCATCCTGACCGTTGACCACGTCATCGTCGACGGGCTCTCGGCCGGATACATTCTGCGGGACTTATTCTCGGCCCTCAACGGCCACGAACTGCAGGCGATGCCCGTCCCGCTGTCCCAGGAGGAACTGCTCGGGCGCCTGCGCGCCGCGCCGCCCGCTGCCGCGCTGGGTGCGAACAGTTCGCCGCCACCGGAACAGCCGCACTGGCTTACTACCGCGTCCACGATGCGGCCCTTCGACGGCGCCCTGCCCCACCTGAGCGCCATCGCCTTCGACGAAGACCTGACCCGGCGGCTGATCGCCCGCGCCCGCACCGAGCAGACCACCGTCCACTCGGCGCTGGTCTCGGCCATGAGCCGGGTGATCATCGAGTCCGGTCGCAACGAGTTCGTCCGGATGCTGACCCCCTGCGACTTCCGCGGCCACATCGGCGTCGGCGACGATGTCTGCCTGTACTTCACCATGATTCGCACCGCGTTCACCCGTGAGCAGCTCACCGATCTATGGGAGATGGCCCGCACGGTCGGCCATCAGCTCGCCGCCACGCGTTCGCTACCCGCAGTGCTGGCCGCGTCGGCTGCCACCGAGCACTTCATCCCCGTCGATGCGACCGCCGAGGACGCAGAAGATTTCATGGTTGGGGGGCTCAGCTTCGAGGCATTCGCGTCCAACCTGCGTGTTCTCGACATGGGGCCGCCAGAGGCGGTGCGACCGGTGGCGATCTGGGGCCCGGCGATCCTCGTCCAGATCGAGGGCGAGCTGACGGCTGGCATCTGCACCTTCAACGGCGAGCTCCGCATCGTCAGCGCCAGCCACGATCCGCTCCCGAACTACCTCGACCACGTCCGCGACGTCCTCGACGCCGCCTGCTGAACGCCTACGATGGTTCACGACGACGCAACTCAGGCATGGCCGTCACGTGTGACGCGGACCCAATCATCCAGGGTGGGTTCGCATCTCGAGTCTCACAGTTCTCGTAGCGACTCCAAATGATGTGCGCACAACGGGGGTACGCTGGTGAAGGTGACGAGCCCAGGAACCTTCCCCGCCGCCAACAGTTTCGACAGGCTCTACCGCGGAGAACCCAGCGTCGACGGCGGACCCAAACCCGCCGGCATCCCGTGGGATATCCATCAAGCGCAGCCCCGGCTGATGGAACTGGAGGCCCTCGGTGGGTTCACCGGCGAAGTGCTCGACATCGGTTGTGGCCTGGGTGACAACACCATCTTCCTGGCCTCCCGCGGCCACCTGGTGACTGGCCTGGATGGTTCGCCCGCCGCCATCGAGCAGGCCCGCATCCGCGCGGCCGAAGCCGGCGTGTCGGTGACGTTCGGCGTCGCCGACGCGGCAAACCTCACCGGCTACGACGGACGATTCGACACCGTGGTCGACAGCGCGCTGTACCACTGCCTCGACGAAGACAGCCGGCAGGCTTATGCCGCAGGCCTTCACCGCGCGACGCGTCCGGGCGCTCGCTGGCACCTGTACTGCTTCTCCGACGGCAACGTCAATGGCATGATCGCGCCGATGGGAGCCGCCCCGGAGGTAGTCGACGCTCTGCTGCACGGGCCCAGAACCATCGGACAGAACCTTCGCGACACTCTCACCGCCAATGGCTGGCGGATCAACTTCTTCGGCCCAACCACCTACATGGCCAATGTCAGCGCGTTCACCCCCGATCTCAACGATCTACCCCAACAACTGCGCGCGAAGGCCTCACCCGAGACGCTGGACCAGATGCGCGGTATCAACGAGCGGTTCGCCACTATCGTGAACCTCATCGACGACGACTGGGTATATCTACCGTTCACCGTCGTGCACGCCGAGCGCATCGATCATTGACAGCGATCTCCGAAACTCGTTGCAGATCTTCGCTTCTGGACGGAATACGCCGGTCATCCACAGGCTCCGGATATCAGTGCTCCCCAACCGGGGTCGGTGAAGCCGTCCCTGAACTACTTCGACGATCGGGCCCTGGCGCCGGTAGTCATCGCCTCCCGGCATTGCTGAAGGATCTTGATGGCCCCCTGGTCGTCCCAGTCGTGCAGGATGAACCTCAATAGGTAGAGGTCAACCGGGGGCACCGACTCGAAGAAGTCGCCGCCAGCCGGTGTCGCGTCATCCAGCTCACTGACGATGGCTTGCGCCGCCAACGAAGTCGCCGAAGCGGTGATACGTGACGCGCATGCTCGCTT
>JAVRPF010000769.1:0-3539 GCA_032162385.1 Mycobacterium sp. | reverse complement strand
GGTTCTCGATGTGTTGCAGTGCGGCGACCCGACGGGGCAGGGCACCGGCGGGCCGGGCTACCGGTTCCCCAACGAGTACCCCACGAATCAGTACAAGTTGTCCGACCCCGCGCTGAGGGCGCCCGTGGTGTACCCGCGCGGCACGCTGGTGATGGCCAACGCCGGGTCGGGCACCAACGGCAGCCAGTTCTTCCTGGTGTACCGGGACTCGAAGCTGCCGCCGACGTACACGGTGTTCGGCACCGTCGACCAGGCGGGCCTGACCGTCGTGGAGGAGATCGCGGCCGCCGGCGTGCAGGACGGCACCGACGATGGCAAGCCCAAGACGAACGTGACCATCGAAACGGTCCGTATGGATTAGGCCGAATCGACTTCCCGGTTCGCGCTTCCCACAACGGAATTCAACAGTCCCGGCACGGCCGCGTCGACCTGATCGGCGCGCAGTCGCTGGTGTGTCTGCCCGTCGACGACCAGCCGTTCGGTCAGACCCGCCTCACGCAGGACCTTGAAGTGGTGTGTCGCGGTCGACTTGTTGATCCCGTCGTAGAGCCGGGCGCACGGCATCGGCGACCCGGCGTTGCGCAGCCGACGGACCATTTCGAGCCGGACCGGATCGGCGAGTGCGGCCAGCACCTGCTGCACGTTGCCGACGCGGTTCTCGGCGAGCTCACCGAGCTGCGGTGGCGTCATGCTGTGGCCTCCGTCACCGCAGGTTTGATGTTCATCAAACCGAGCGTACTCTCGATTCGGTTCGACGTTCATCAAACCTACCTCGGCTGGAGGGATCGTGGCGGTGGCCGTAGCCGACCGGCTCGCCGGCGAGACACAGCGCGGGGCCTACGCGCTGCTGCTCGTGCTCAGCGGCGTCGCGCTGGGGGTTTCCGGTCTGCCCGCGCCGCTGTACGGCATGTACGAAGAGGTCTGGCACCTCTCCCCCTTGTCCACCACCGTGGTGTTCGCCGTCTACGCGGTGGCCGCGCTCGGCGCAGTGCTGGTGTCGGGCCGGATCTCCGACGTGATCGGCCGCAAGCCGGTCCTGCTGGGTGCCCTGCTGGCGATGATCGTGGGGCTTGGCGTGTTCCTCATCGCCGACAACATGGCCTTGCTGATCGTCGCGCGCGCCATCCACGGCGCGGCAGTCGGTTCCATCGTGGTGGCAGGCGCGGCGGCGCTGCTCGACCTACGGCCCGATCACGGTGTGCGATCCGGCCAACTCAGCGGTATCAGCTTCAACGTCGGGTTGACGGTGGCCATCTTGGGCGCAGCGCTGCTGGCCCAGTACGCACCGCATCCGATGCGAACGCCGTACGCGGTCGTCGCGGTGATCTGTGCCGTGGTCGGCGTCGGCGTCATCGCCCTGCGTGAGCCGCACTCCGCACGCACGCGGGGCCCCATCCGGATCGCCAAACCGGCGGTACCGCGCGAGATCCGGGCTGACTTCTGGTTTGCCGCACTCGGCGTGATGGCGTCCTGGTCGGTGCTTGGCGTGCTGCTCTCGCTGTACCCGTCGCTGGCCGCCCAGCAGACGCACGTGCACAACCTGGTGTTCGGCGGTGCCGTGGTCGGCACGACGGCGTTCTCGGCCGCGCTGGCCCAGCTGTGCGCCACCCGGCTGCCCGCGCGTCGGGCTGCGATCGTCGGCGACGTCGGCATGGCGCTGGCGCTGGCGCTGACGATTCCGGTACTGGCCACGCATAGTTGGCCCTTGGTGCTCGCGGCCGCCGCGCTGCTGGGTGCGACGTTCGGCCTCGGCTTCGGCGGCTCGCTGCGGCACCTGTCGAACGTCGTACCTGCCGACCGGCGCGGCGAGACCATGTCGGCGTACTACCTGCTCGCCTACACGGCCATGGCGGTCCCGACCATCGTGGCGGGCTGGGCGGCGACGCGTTGGGCGCTGAGCGCGGTGTTCCCCTGGTTCGCCGGCGCGACGGCCGTCGCATGCCTGATCGCGGCGGTGGTCGGTGCCATCAGCACCCGGGTCCGATCGGCTTCGACGCCGGCCTGAGCCGCTACGCCGCCGACGTCACGCGGTAGACGTCGTACACGCCCTCGACGTTGCGGACCACGTTGAGTACGTGCCCGAGGTGTTTGGGGTCGCCCATCTCGAAGGTGAATCGGCTGAGAGCCACCCGGTCGTTGGACGTGGCCACCGACGCCGACAGAATGTTGACCTTCTCGTCGGCCAGCACCCGGGTGACGTCCGACAGCAACCGGTGCCGGTCGAGTGCCTCGACTTGGATGGCCACCAGGAACACCGACGACGGCGACGGCGCCCACTTGACCTCGATGATGCGCTCCGACTGTTGTTGCAGCGACGTGGCATTGGTGCAGTCGGTGCGGTGCACGCTCACGCCGCCACCGCGGGTGACGAAGCCCATGATGTTGTCACCAGGCACCGGGGTGCAGCACTTCGCGAGTTTGGTCAGCACGCCGGGAGCCCCGGGCACGGCGACACCGACGTCCTCGTTGGTGCGCTGCCGCACCGACATGGTGGCGGGTGTGGACCGCTCGGCGATCTCGTTCTCGGCCTCCTCGTCGCCACCGAGTTGGGCGAGAAGACGCTGCACCACGTGGCGCGCGGAGACGTGTCCCTCCCCTACCGCGGTGTACAACGCGGATACGTCGCCGTAGCGCAGTTCCCGGGCCAGCGCCCCCATCGATTCGGCATTCATCAAGCGCTGCAACGGAAGTCCACCGCGGCGTACCTCGCGGGCGATGGAGTCCTTGCCCGACTCCAGCGCCTCCTCGCGACGCTCCTTGGCGAACCACTGCCGGATCTTGGCCTTCGCGCGCGGCGACACCACGAAGCTCTGCCAGTCGCGCGACGGCCCGGCGTTGAGCGCCTTCGAGGTGAATACCTCGACAGCTTCGCCGTTCTCGAGCTTGCGCTCCAGCGCCACCAGGCGGCCGTTCACCCGGGCACCGATGCAGCGGTGCCCCACCTCGGTGTGCACGGCGTAGGCGAAGTCGACCGGCGTCGACCCGGCGGGCAGCGTGACGACGTCGCCCTTCGGAGTGAACACGAAGATCTCCTGCACCGCGAGGTCGTAGCGCAGCGACTCGAGGAACTCACCGGGGTCGGCGGCCTCCCGCTGCCAATCGAGCAGTTGGCGCATCCACGCCATGTCGTCGATCTCGGCGGCGGCGTGCCCGGTCGGAACCCCGTTGCGGCCCTTGACTTCCTTGTAGCGCCAGTGCGACGCGATGCCGTACTCGGCTGTGCGGTGCATGTCGCGGGTGCGGATCTGCACCTCGAGCGGCTTGCCCTCGGGCCCGACGACGGTGGTGTGCAGCGACTGGTACACCCCGTAGCGCGGCTGGGCGATGTAGTCCTTGAACCGGCCCGCCATCGGCTGCCACAGCGAGTGCACCACGCCGACGGCCGCGTAGCAGTCGCGGATCTCCTCGCACAGGATCCGCACGCCGACCAGGTCGTGGATGTCGTCGAAGTCGCGGCCCTTCACGATCATCTTCTGGTAGATCGACCAGTAGTGCTTGGGCCTGCCCTCCACGACGGCGTTGATCTTCGACGCGGACAG
>JAVRPF010000768.1:0-7509 GCA_032162385.1 Mycobacterium sp. | reverse complement strand
TGCAGGACGCCGTCGACGCGATCGGCGACGACGTCTGGTTCGACGACCCCAACGGCACTCCGGACCACCGCCGCCATCTGGCGAAGTACTACGCCGAAGAGATCAGGGCCGAGCTGGCCGAGGAGGTCCTGGCATGACCTACACCGTGAACGGCGAGACGTTCGACGCCGAGCCCGATCCCGGACAGTGTCTCCGCACGTTCGTACGGTCGCTTGGCGCTCATGGCGTCAAGAAGGGTTGCGACGCAGGCGATTGCGGCGCGTGCACAGTGTGGCTGGACGGCAACCCGGTGCACAGTTGCATCACCCCGGCCTTCCGCGCCGACGGCCGCGAGGTGACCACCATCGAAGGGCTCGGCACGCCGGACAACCTGCATCCGATGCAGAAGCAGTTCCGCGACGCCCCCGGATTTCAGTGTGGTTTCTGCACCGCGGGCATGATCATGACCACGGCGACGTTCACCGACGAGCAGAAGCAGGATCTCCCGCGCGCGCTGAAGGGAAACCTCTGCCGTTGCACGGGTTACCGCGCCATCGAGGACGCCGTCAACGGCGTCGTCGGGATCGAAGAGGCGCTACCGGGTCAGGCCGTCGGCACCAGCGTCGGTGCGCCGGCGGCCACCGGTGTGGTGACGGGCACCGTCGAGTTCACGATGGACACCGAGATGGAGGGCATGCTGCATCTGAAGGTGCTGCATTCGCCGCACGCGCACGCCCGCATCGTCTCGATCGACAAGTCGGCTGCGTTGGCCGTGCCTGGCGTGCATCGGGTGTACACCTGGGAGGACGTTCCGCGGAAGCGCTACAGCACCGCGATCCACACCGACCACCTCGTCGACCCCGACGACACCTACATGCTCGACAACGTCGTGCGCTTCGCAGGCCAACGGGTGGTTGCCGTACTGGCCGACTCGGTCCGCGCCGCCGACGAGGGCGCCCGCAAGGTCGTCGTGGAGTACCAGATACTGCCCGCGGTCTTCGACCCGGAAGAGGCGATGGTCGACGGCGCACCCCAGCTGCACAGCTACGACGACCCCTTCGCCCACGACAAGCACCACAACATCCTGCTCGAGCTGCACGGTGAAATCGGCGATGTCGAAGCGGGATTCGGCGAGGCCGATGTGATCCACGAGGGCACCTACTTCTCGCCGCGGGTGCAACACGCGCACCTCGAGACCCACGGATCGATCGCCTGGATGGAGGACGGTCGGCTCAACGTCCGCACCGCCTCACAATCACCGTCGATCGCCAAGCTCAAACTGTCCCATCTGTTCGACCTGCGCCCCGACCAGCTGCGCGTGTTCTGCACACGCGTCGGAGGCGGTTTCGGTGGCAAGCAGGAGTTGATCTCCGAGGACTTGCCCGCACTCGCCACGCTGGACACCGGACGGCCCGTGTCATGGGAGTTCACCCGTGAAGAGGAGTTCACTACCGCTTCCCCCCGGCACCCGATGAAGGTGACGGTGAAACTCGGCGCCAAGGCCGACGGGACGTTGACCGCGTTCGGCTACCGGAATGTATCCAACACCGGCGCCTACGGCAATCACGGCGGTGAGACGTTGTTCGCCGCCGGTGCGGCGATCGCGCTCTACCGTTGTCCCAACAAGAAGTTCGACGCCTGGTCGGTCTACACGAACACCGTGCCAAGCGGTGCGCTGCGTGGCTACGGCATGACGCAGCCGGGTTACGCGGTGGAGTGCGCGATCCACGAGCTGGCGGTCAAGCTCGGCATCGATCCGTCGGAGCTACGGCGACGCAACGTCGTGCGCCCCGGTGACGCCTTGGTTGCGATCGCCGACCACGCCGACGACGTGGAGTTCACCGAGGACGGCATCATGGCTTGCATCGACCTCGTCGATGAAGCGCTGCGGCTCGACGACAGCGGGAGCGAGCTCGGCGACGATTGGCTCGTTGGCGCGGGCGCCGCGACCTCACTACACGAGACCGCCCCACCGACGGACCACATTTCGGATGCGTGGGCAACGCTTCGGGACGACGGAATCTACGAGATTGCGGTGGGTACAGTCGAGTTCGGCGAGGGCACCTCCACCGTGCACGTGCAGATCGCGGCGACGAACCTGGGTACGACGCCGGCTCGGATACACCTGGTGCAGTCCGACACCGACAAGACCGGATTCGATACCGGTGCATTCGCGAGTGCAGGCATGTTCGTTGCCGGCAACGCGGTGAACTATGCCTCGACCGCGCTGCGAAACCGCATCCTGGGATTCGCAGCATCGGCGACGGGTGTCGACATCGCCGACTGCGCGATGGACGACGATGGGATCGTGTGCGGTCACACCCGCCTGTCACTGGCCGAACTACTCGAGGCCGGGCGGGCCCGCGGCATCCGGTTCACCGAGTCGCGCAAGGCCTACGGTTCGCCTCGCAGCGTCACGTCGAACACGCACGGCTTCCGGATCGCCGTCCACCGGGTCACTGGTGAGATCCGCATCCTCTACAGCGTGCATGCCACCGACGCCGGTGTGATCATCAACCCCGCGCAGGTGCGCGGTCAGGTCGACGGCGGCGTCGCCATGGGCATCGGCTTCGTGCTGACGGAGAACTTACACGTCGATGACAAGGGTGTGATGGTCAACCCGAACCTGCGCAACTACCGGATTCCCACCTACGCCGACGTGCCCCGCACCGAGATGCTGTTGGTCAAATCGACCGACTCAGTAGGGCCGATGAAGTCGAAGGGCATGGCGGAGTGCTGCATCAACCCGGTGGCGCCTGCGTTGGCCAACGCGCTGGAGGACGCGACCGGCGTGCGTTATCGCGACCTGCCGTTCACCCCAGAGCGGATCTACAGCCGGCTGGAATCCGGCCGACTGGTCGCGGCGAAGTGAACGAGACCACCGACGCCGGCGCAGCAACCGTCATCATCGGCGAACGAGTTCGTCCAGGCTCCGAGCAGGAATTCATGGCCTGGCAGCACGAATTGAACGAGGCCGCCTCGCACTACCCCGGCTTCATCGGCGCCGAGGTCACGCCGCCTACTGCTGTCCAGCCGGATTGGTCCGTAATCTACCGCTTCGATTCCATCGCCAACGTGCAGGCGTGGATGAACAGCGCCACTCGGCAACACGGGCTGGCGGCCGGCCGGCGGTACATCGACGGTCCATCCACCCAACAGGTCGTCGGCGGTGCCGCGAAGCCCGCCGACCAGCTCGTCACGGTCGTCGTCACCCACCGCGTGAACCGCGATGAGATCGACGACTTCCTTGCGTGGCAGGACCGACTTCGGCTGGCGGAGAGCAACTTCGACGGTTTCCGCGGCAGCGAGCTTTTCCGGCCCATCGAGGGCGTGCAAGATGCGTGGACCGCGATGTACCGCTACGCCACTGCGAAGGACCTCGACACGTGGCTGACCTCCGAAGAACGCAAGAAGCTCCTAGCCGAGGGCGAGAAGTTCTCCGACTTCCAGTTGCGCACCATCGACAATTCCTTCGGGAGCTGGTTCGCCTTCGACGAGAACGGAGTCGAAGGGCCGCCACCCTCGGAAACGAAGTCGGCGCTCGCCGTCTGGATGGGCCTCTATCCGACGGTCGTCTTCCTGACGCTAGTGCTGTCACCGCTGCACATGCCCCTCTGGCTGGGCATGTTAATCGGAAACCTGTTCTCCAGCTTTGCCATGAGCTTCTTCTCGATGCCCTACTACGTGAACCCGCTGCTGAAGCGCTGGCTGCACCCGCCGCCCGATGCGCCGAAGGCGCGGTCGTACTGGCGGGGCATCGGCATCGTCGTCGCAGTCAACCTGTTCTGGGTGGTCGTCTTCTACCTGGTGACCAGGGTGTTCTGGCATCTTCCCTGATTAGCGGCCGGCGAGCGGGGCCGGGCTGGCCACCCCCGCCAACGGCGGCAATGTTGTAATCAGCTTTGGTGCAACGGTTGTCGCGGTCGGACTCGGCCTGACAAGCCCGATTTTCCGGACCTCGGCGGCGTTGCCTGCCTTGACACTGACAAGCAAGTCCGCGCCGGCCGTGGTGCTGGTGGTCGCTACCGTCACCCCGGTCGGAGCGCCGCCGGTGAACGGTTCGAACGACGCGATCTGGGTGTATTTGATGTCGGCGTCGTGATGGTTCGGGCTCTCCAGATACATCCCGGGGAAACCGTCGAGCCGCGACCCATTCGACCACACCCGCACGGTTCCGGCTCCACCGAGCTGTCCGGTGACGATGCTCTTCGCGCCACCCTCGACACCCGCAACCCAGCCGGTGGATAGCGACACCCCACTGGTATAGCCCTCGTCGTACGCCAGGAAGCTCGATGTCATCGCCGGCTCGTTGGGCTTGGCGGCGTGCTCGGGCGTCGTGCCGTTGGCCTGCGCTCGCGCCGTCGGGGTATACAGGTCGAACCGGAATGTCTTCACCTGCGGTGCATCTCCAGGGCCGGGGGCGGTGACGATGGACTCCCGGCCGGAGCCGAGCTCAACCATCCCCGTCGCGATCGAGACGCCGGACTTCGAGCCGGGATACGGCGTGAAGCTGGAGAACACCTCCGGTATTTTGTCCTTCTCACTGGGCAGTTGGGAGGAGAAGACCTTCACCTGCGAGTCGATGCCGGGGCCCGATCCGACGATGATGTTGTCGGCCAAGGCATTTCCGTCGATGTCGGCGCCTGCGACGTTCACGCCGCCCTGGAAACCCGCGTCGAACGGCGCGAAGCGGGTCAGCTCGGATGTAAATCGCCCTTGGGCCGAGTCGTTGCCGTCATAGACGACGACCTGCGAATCGGCGCCGGGGCCGGTGCCGACCACCAGGTCCAGGATCATGTCGCCGTTCACATCGGCCATTGCCACCGACGGGGTGCCCTCGAATCCCGGGAACGGGGTGACGAACGCGATCACCTTGTCCCCGTTGCCGTCGTGGACCTGCACCGTCGCCGGTTTCCCCTTCGACCCTGGCACTGCCACCGCATACGTCGACACCTCGGGAATGACGTTGATGGTCGCCATCAGACCGTTGTCCTCGTGGTTCAGGCGGTGGCAGTGCACCACGTAGGTGCCTGCATATTCGATGAAGTCGGAGCGCAAGGTCAGCGATGCGGGAACGAGCGGGTTGTCGTTGGCGTCGATCACCGGCGGCGGGACGTTCGCATTGTCGATTCCGAACGGCTGCACCCCGGTGGTGGTACCGATGAGCGGACTCACGACATGCTGGACCTGAAAGTCGTTGACGTGGATGTGGATTGGATGGCTGTCGTTGTTGTAGTTGGTGAACGACCATTCCTCGACGGAGTTCAGCCGCGGCTGAATCAGCGGAATGTTGGGGAAGATGTTGTCGTCGAACTGGTAGGTGAAGGCCTTCGCATCGCTGTTGCTGGCCTTCTTGTTGCCGAAACCACCGCCGATGTCGAGCGCGCGCTTGACATCGGGCTCCATCACCGAGGTATCCACGAATGACGTGTAGGCGTCGAGGTTCTGGCCCGGCTCGAATGCCGTGGTCTGCCCCTCACCACTGTCGGGCGTGACCTTCAACAGGGTCTGCGTCGGGAAGCTGAAGAAGCCGTCCCGCGCGGCGATGTACTTGGGATCGATGGTCACCGTGCCCAGTACCGCCGGGGAGTTCTTGGTGCCGTTGTTGGTGTACAGCACACCGGGTTCGGAGATCCCCTTGACACCCTGACCCGGCGGCATGTCGACGACGAGGTCGCCGGAGCGCGGCATCGTCACCGCGATGGCGTAGCGCGATCCCGGAGGAATCTCGAGGTACGTTCCGTCGCCGTCCACGGGACGCTGCACCTGGGTGTAGGGGTTGCCGTCCTGCCCGACGACCGCGAACTTCGGGTGGTTGCCCGTCGCCGTCTCGGTGAATCTCAGTGGCACGAAGGCGATGTCGCTCATGTTGGCGAACACCCAGATCTCGGTCTGCCCCGGTTTGACCTTGAGCTCCGGTTGGAACTGGCCGTTGATGGTGAACTGCACGTCGCGCTCGTTCTCGGGCTGCGAGGGGTCGGCCGGAATGGTCTTCGACGGACTGGTGAAGGTCTGCAGATTCTGTGGGACGAACTGGTTCTGCCCGCGGTGGTTGTGGACAGAGAGCGGCCCGGCGTACCAGTTCGTGAAGAACTCGGCACCCTTGGTGGACTGCGCGAAGTTCACCGGGGCCAGGCTCGGTTGGTACGTACCGTCGGCGAGCTGGTTGCCTTCCGGCGGTTTGAGCGTGCTGACCCACTGCTCCCAGTACGGGTTGTTCAGTTGGTGACCGCCGTTGCGGCGGTCGAAGACGAAGTTGTACTGCAGCGCCATATCGCGAATGGGGATGTTGTTCTGCGTCACCAGGGGCAGATTGCCGTCGGGGCGACCGATCTCCAACATGCCCGCAAGGCCCATGTACGTCTGTTGCGCGGTCACGGTGTGGCGGTGGCTGTGGTACCAGTACAGGCCATTGGGCATGTTCGACGGCACGGCGTAGTCATACCTGTTGCCCATTCCGGCCGGGATGGACAGCAGGACGTTGTCGGCGTTGCCGGACGGGCTCACGTGCAGTCCGTGGGTGTGCAGGTTCAGCGGCGCCGACCTGAGCACGGGCGGATAGATCGGGATCTCGTTGCCAAGCGGAACGTACGCAGGATCGTTGAAGTCGTCGATCGTCAGACCCTGAAGGTCGTTGTCGTAGTGGACGATCAACCGCTCCCCGGGGTTGACGCGCAGGGTCGGCGCGGGATAGACGCTGTCGCTCTTGGTCGAGCCGTCCGAACTCGTGCCCTTGATGACCTCGTATCCGAAGACAAGGAAGTTGGCGACCGGCTCCTTGACGGTGTCCAGGTTGACGGTGCCCTGGTGTGCCGACAGTCGGACCTCGAGTACGCCGTCCTTGCTGGACAGGCGGACCGGCTCGCGGAACGGCGCCGGTTTGCCGTCGGGTCCGGCGTTCACGCCAGGCGGCGGACTGGCCGCCTCCTTCGGTTGCGAGGTGCAACTCGTCAGCATCGTGGCCATCGCCACCACGACCCCAAGAGCCAGAATGGATTTCGCTGAACGAAGCGGCATGACGCCCCTCAAGGCTACGGCCAGCACCAGGCGCTGGGCCTTGGGGAACGTTACACAGCAAAGTCAAGATCAATTTGCGTTTGCGAAAATTCTTCTCGCCGCGTCGCCGCCGATCACAGCTTGGTCTCGTGCGCCGACAGCGCCATCCAGACACCGTTCTGCAGCACGAATACATCGGTGAACCGTTGGCGGTCGAGCACCTTGCCGTCTTGCGTCAGGGTATTGATGCCGTGGATCACCGCGGTGTCGCCTGCAATGTCGACGACCTGGTCCGACGCGGCGAACGTCATCGGCAGCGGTTCGGTGGTGGCAAGTTCCTGCGCTCGGTCGAGCATCTGCCCGTCGGCGTTCACGCCAGGCGGCTGACTGGCCGCCTCCCGCGGGTGCGAGGTGCAACTCGTCAGCATCGTGGCCATCGCCACGACGACCACAAGAGCCAGAATGGATTTCGCTGAACGAAGCGGCATGACGCCCCTCAAGGCTACGGCCAGCACCAGGCGCTGGGCCTTGGGG
>JAVRPF010000767.1:0-3544 GCA_032162385.1 Mycobacterium sp. | reverse complement strand
GACAAATTGCGCGTCGAGATCGCCGACATCGACAACCGCGGCAAGATCTCGCTGATCCTGGTGGCCGAGGACGAGGCGGCGGACACCTCGAACGGCGTTTCGACGGATTCGGGTGCGGCACCTGCCGATGCCGCGACCGCCAGCAACTGAATCAGTCCGGCGCACCACCCTGCCCGGTGGACTGCGCGTCGTCACGGAGTTCATCCCCTCGGTCCATTCGGCGTCGGTGGGGGTGTGGGTAGGCGTCGGGTCACGCGATGAAGGTCGCAGCGTGGCCGGCGCCGCCCACTTCCTCGAGCACCTGCTGTTCAAGTCGACGCCGACCCGCACGGCGGTGCAGATCGCGCAGGCGGTCGATGCCGTCGGCGGTGAACTGAACGCGTTCACCGCGCGCGAGCACACCTGCTACTACGCCCACGTGCTCGACACCGACCTGGAGTTGGCGGTCGACCTGGTGGCCGACGTCGTGTTGCGTGGGCGTTGTGCGGCTGAGGACGTCGCGGTGGAGCGCGACGTCGTGCTCGAGGAGATCGCGATGCGCGACGACGACCCCGAGGACACCCTGGGGGACATTTTTCTGTCGGCGATGTTCAGTGGCCATCCGGTGGGCCGCCCGGTGATCGGCAGCGTCGAGTCGATCTCGGAGATGTCCCGGGCTCAGCTGCATTCCTTCCATGTCCGGCGCTATACGCCCGAGCGGATGATCGTGGCGGTGGCAGGCAACGTCGAGCACGACCACGTCGTCGCCCTGGCGAAGGAGCACTTCGGACCGCGGCTGGTGCGTGGCCGCGAGCCGGTGGCGCCGCGCAAGGGCAACGGCCGGGTGCCTGGTCAGCCGACGTTGCAGGTGGTTCATCGGGACGGCGAGCAAACGCATATTTTCCTGGGCGTGCGCACGCCGGGCCGGCACTGGGACCACAGGTGGGCCCTGTCGGTGCTCAACGGCGCTCTCGGCGGCGGCCTGAGTTCCCGTCTGTTCCAACAGATTCGGGAGACTCGCGGGTTGGCCTACTCGGTGTACTCGACGGTTGACACCTTCTCCGACTCCGGCGCGCTGTCGGTATATGCGGCGTGTCTGCCCGAGCGGTTCGACGAGGTGGTCCGGGTGACCACCGACGTGCTGGGTGAAGTGGCACGCGACGGCATCACCGAGGGCGAGTGCCGAATTGCCAAGGGCTCCATGCGAGGTGGATTGGTGCTCGGGCTCGAGGATTCCGGCTCGCGGATGCACCGGATCGGGCGTAGTGAGCTCAACTACGGCATGCACCGCAGCATCGCGCACACCCTGGAGCAGATCGAAGCCGTCACCCTCGACGAGGTGAACGCGGTCGCGCAGCACCTGCTGAGCAAGCCGTTCGGCGCCGCGATCCTGGGACCGCAGCGCTCGAAGCGGTCGCTTCCCTCGGCGCTGCGGGCCATCGCCGGCTGATCGGTAGCCTGGGCAGCGATGACTCGACTGTCCCGGCGGCATGCGCTGCTCGGCGGCTTGACGTTCGCAGCCCTGGCCGCTTCTTCCTCGGCGTGTACGGGGCGGATCTGAGATCCGGTCGGAGCATCACCTACCTCGACGGCGAGCTCTTCGCGATGTGCTCGACGTTCAAGGGCTACGCCGTTGCCCGGGTGCTGCAGATGTCCGAGCGGGGCGAGCTGCGACTGGATGACGCAATCCGCATCGATCGGGCCGTCATCGTGTCCAACTCCCCGGTGACCGAACCCGCCATCGGTGGGCCACCTGCGATCACGGCCTTCGCGGGTCTGCGGCCGGGTTGGACCACCGCCGACAAGACGGGCAGCGGCGACTACGGCAGCACGAATGACGTCGGGATCGCCTACGGACCCGACGGAAGACGCGTGCTGCTGTCGATCATGACGAGGTCCCGGACCGATGATCCGAAGGCCGAGAACCTGCGGCCGCTGATCGGCCAGCTGACCAACCTGGCGCTGTGGCCGGACCGATCGGGCCCGTGGGTGGCCTCCGAGGGGGCCGCGTCGTCGACGAACTCGACGATTCTTCGGTGGTCTCCTCTTCCTCCTCCTCAGTGGTGCGGGCAAGCCCTCGGGAGTGATCGGCCCGCATCCTGCGCGTGGAGTCGGTCATTGCGGAGTCCCCGCGCGACGCCGTGGCGTTAACCGACGAAGGTCCAGGCATTGCGGGTGGCCGGGGCGACGACCGAGGTAGAAGAAGTGGTCATGGCTGTTCCTATCCTGTTGGACCCGGCCCGAATCGGCGGGTACTACAGGTGGCAGGGATGAGCCCTGACTGCTTTCACACTTTTCTGACCGGCGGCCGAAAATGATTCTTGGCCGCCGGTAGCCGGTCAGGCCAGGAGCATCGCCGGGTCGGTGAACGGCAGCTCGAGATCGCTGGCCACCTGCTCGGACAGCAGGGCGCCCTCATGGGTGGACAGCCCCCTGGCCAGAGCCGGGTCGGCGTGGCACGCGGCCTGCCAGCCCTTGTCGGCAAGCTTGAGCACATAGGGCATGGTCGCGTTGGTCAGCGCGAAGGTCGACGTCCGCGGCACCGCGCCGGGCATGTTGGCCACGCAGTAGAACACCGTGTCGTGCACCGCGAAGGTCGGGTCGTCGTGCGTCGTCGGGCGGGAGTCCTCGAAGCAGCCACCCTGGTCGATCGCGATGTCGACCAGCACTGCGCCCGACTTCATGTGCGCCACAGTCGAATTGGTCACAAGCTTGGGGGCCTTGGCACCCGGCACCAGCACGGCGCCGATCACCAGGTCGGCTTGCTTGACGGCCTCTTCGAGCTCGAGCCTCGACGAGTAGCGGGTCTCGACGCTGCCATTGAACTCGCCGTCGATCTTGCGCAGCGTGTTGACGTTGAGGTCGAAGACGGTGACGTGGGAGCCCATACCCTTGGCGACGCGGGCCGCGTTGTAGCCGGCCATGCCGCCGCCGATGACGACGACCTCGGCGGGCGCGACGCCGGGGACGCCGCCCATCAGCACACCGCGTCCGCCGTGACTGCGCATCAGGTGGTACGCACCGACCTGGGCGGAGAGCCGACCGGCGACCTCACTCATCGGGGCCAGCAGCGGCAACGCACCGTCGGTGGTCTGGACGGTCTCGTAGGCGATGGAGGTGGTTCCCGACGCGAGCAGCGCGTCGGTGCACGGCTTGGACGCCGCCAGGTGCAGGTAGGTGAAGAGCGTCTGGCCCTTGCGCATCCGGCCGTACTCGGCCTCGATGGGCTCTTTGACCTTGAGCAGCAGATCGGACTCGGCCCAGACCTCGTCCGCGGTGTCGACGACCTGCGCGCCTGCGGCCTTGAAGTCGCGGTCTGAGATCGCCGAACCGTCGCCCGCGCCGGCCTGGATGAGCACCTCGTGACCGCGATGGGTCAGCTCGGCGACACCGGCCGGGGTGATGGCAACGCGGTACTCGTTGTTCTTGATCTCGGTGGGGATTCCGACGCGCATGACGGCTCCTTGAATGTCGGTGAACTGGATCAAGTGTGAAGAAATATCGACGGAATGGCAATCATCGTGATGATGATTCGCTACGGTGGGGCCATGCCTGAAGAATTGAC
>JAVRPF010000766.1:0-6388 GCA_032162385.1 Mycobacterium sp. | reverse complement strand
GCGGCTCAGCCGGACCTGCGGCGGCGCCACCGCAGCGGTGTCGTGGGCGGCGTCGGCGGATCCGTTCGATACCTGCACCAGGCGCGGCACCCCGTACCCGGACCCCATCTGGGGCAGCTCGCCGTCGGGCTGTGCGTCCAGCTGGGACTTGATCACCTTCAGCGGCAGGTACTGGTCGCGCTGCGCGGTGAGGACGAACCTCAGGCGCGCACAGTCGTAGGCGGTGAACCGCCGGTAGCCCGACGGAGTGCGTTCGGGTGTGACAAGCCCCTCGGCTTCCAAGAACCGGATCTTGGAGATGGTCACGTCCGGGAAGTCGGGTCGCAGCAGGTCGAGGACCGCACCGATCGACATCCCGGCCAGCGCTGGGGTGTCGGGCTGGGTCATCGGCTCTTCGCCCAAGCCATTAGCCGGGCGAGCTGCCGTCGTCGGTCTTCGGCCCGGTCAAGAACACCAGGCGGAACTTGCCGATCTGCACCTCGTCGCCGTTGGCCAGCACCGCCGAGTCGACCGGTTCACGGTTGACGTAGGTGCCGTTGAGGCTGCCGACGTCGACCACCTGGAACTCGCTGCCCTCGAGGCGGAACTCGGCGTGGCGACGACTCACGGTGACGTCGTCGAGGAAGATGTCGCTGTCGGGATGTCGACCGGCCGACGTGGTGGCCTGGTCGAGCAGGAATCGCGAGCCCGCGTTGGGGCCCCGCTTGACGACGAGCAATGCCGATCCCGTGGGCAGTCCCTCGACCCCCGAGACCCCGCTGTCGCTTCCCGCCGTGGCCGGAGCGTCCAGCTCGTTGAGGAAGTCGGCGCGAAAGACCGATGTGGTCTCCACGGTGACTTCGTCAGACGTCTGGTCAGCTCCCGAACTGGTGTCGTTATCCGTCACCCGCTGCTCCTAACTGGCTGCTGTGGCGATGTCTGGCCTGGCCGGCCCGCCTTGCGGCAGTCCGTCATGCGTCTGTGACGACCGTACCGCGCGGTACCTGCCGGTGTGTCCACCACCGCCGGTTTTCTCATTCGTCGAGGGTGGCGCGGTAGCCGTCGGCGTCGAGCAGCGTGGCCAGGGCGACGGCCAGACTCGCCGCGTCGACCTGCAGATCGATGAGCCAGCCTGCGCCGTACGGCTCGGCGTTGATCTGCTCGGGGGCGTCGACGAGATCCTCGTTCACCGCAACGACTTTCGCCGTGATCGGCGCGTAGAGTTCCGATGTCGACTTGGTCGATTCCACGTTCCCGAACTCGCTGCCGGCCTCGACGTCCGTGCCGACCGCGGGCAGGTCGGTGTACACCACGTCGCCCAGCGCGGACTGCGCATAGTCGGTGATGCCGACCCGGACGGTGTCGTCACCGGTGGGACGCACCCATTCGTGGTCCGAGGTGTAGTACAGGTCGGACGGAATCTCGCTCACGGCGCTCCTTGGTTCTCGGGCTCATCGCGTGGTCGGCTCACTTGACGGGCTGAGCGTATTGGCGGGGTTTCGGTTGCCGCAAGGCGGTCACGTCGACGGCGGCGGATTGTTGCACGGCCATTGTGCCGCCGACCCGTTCGATGCTGTCCATCGCCCCGCCAGGGATGTTCATCGCGGCGGCCAGCGTGGGTGGATCGCCAATCGCCAGAACCGAATACGGCGGGCTCATCGGAACGCCGTCGACGTTGAGCGCGCCGGCCGTGCCGACCACCCAGGTGTCGACGCCGACACGCGCTGCGGCCTGACCGCCGGCGCCCCGGATCTCCATGGCCTCCGCGCCCGCGGCGCGCAACTCGTTGATGACGTCGAGCATCGTCTCCGGCGACACTCCCGGGGCGGTGTCGCCGATCGTGAGCGTGACCCCGGGCCCCGTCGCGCCGACGGTGCCGATCAGGATCGACAGCGCGCCCAGCCTGGCCCTGGCGTTCTCGATCGCCGCCTGGTCGTTGCTGCCCGAGGATTGCAGCGCCGCCAGGGTGCGCTGCAGGTCGGCGACCTCGGTGTTGAGGGCTGCTTCGCGCTGTTGCAGCGAATCCAGCAACACCAGCAGGTCGGCCGGCCGGGCGGTCTCCAGCGAGTCGCCGGACTCGGTCTGGCGGACCTGCGTGACGATCGCGACGCCGAGCACCACGCACAGCAGGATCGCGAGCGCGCCGAACACCAGCTGGGTCCGGCCCCGCCGGACCCAGCCCGCCACACCGCTCGGCTGCAGCTCGCCGATCTGCGGGGTCGGCTCGTCGGGGGGCAGCTCGTGGCGGCCGTGACGTTCTCCCGGGTCGCTGCGCTCCTGCCCTCCGTGATGTTCCGGCTCGGCCGCGTGCGAGGGCGGGTGGTCGCTCATGGTCACGCTCCGAACAGCCTGCGCCGCAGCGCGGCGGCGTTGCCGAAGATGCGAATGCCGAGCACCACGATGATTGCAGTGGACAACTGCGTGCCCACGCCGAGCTGGTCGCCGACGAACACGATGATCGCTGCGACCAGCACGTTGAATACGAAGGACACCACGAAAACCTTCGAATCGAAGATCCGCTCCAGGTAGGCGCGCAGCCCGCCGAACACCGCGTCGAGCGCGGCCACCACCGCGATCGGCAAATACGGCTGGATCGCCTCGGGCACGCTGGGATGGAACACCAGCCCCAGCACGATTCCGACGACGAGTGCAGCGATTCCGATCACGTGGGTCCGATCATGTTGGCTCCGATCACTGCCCGATCTGCTTGGCGAAGTTGACGTCTCGAACCGAGCCGGCGGGGACGATCAGCCCGTCGCCTTCGCTGACGTTGACCCCGACCCCGTAGGAGGTCTCCAGGAGCCGAAGCCGCTGCAGCGCTGAACTGTTGTCGAACACGTCGTGCATTCCGTGCGGTGGCCCGACGGCGAGCACGACGTAGGGGCTGCCGATGGGTTGATTGTCGACCAGAATCCCGCCGCCGGCCTGTCGGATCGTCACGTTGGGCCCGATCCGCACTCCGCCCACTGCGATGGCCTCCGCGCCGCTCACCCACAGCGAGTTGACCACCAACTGCAGGTCGCGGTCGAGGATTACCTGGCGACTGCCTGCGACCCGCTCCTTGGACACGTCGGTGAGGTCGCGGGCCGCGTCGGGTTCGGTCACGGTCACTGTCAGTCCGGGCCCCCGCACGGCCGTGGCGGCCGCGGCGGCTTCCGCGGCGTCGAGGCTGCCCAACAGTTGCCTGCCTTGTTCGTCGCCCTCCAGACGGGTGCGTCGCTCGGCCTCGACTTCGGATGACAGGTCGTTGCGTCGGGCGGTGGCGTCGGCGGTGACGGCCTCGGCCGACCGCACCCCGTCGGCCAACACCAGCTGGGTCTCGCGCGTCGCGGGGGCCACCGACTGCGCTTGCGCGGCCGCGGTGGCGAAGACGGCGGCGACCGCCAGGCCCGCGAGCAGCTGCCAACTCCGCTCCGACCACCGGCCGCGGGTCCTGCCGTCCTTGCGGCGCGCCGCGGCCGCGGCATAGCCGGTGTCGAGGTGCTCGGAGAGCAACGAACGCAGCAGCGAGGGCACGGGGATCAACGTCGGCGCATCCGCCTCGTGCGCGTTGCGCCCGGCTTCCGCGCTGTAACCGCCCAGCGCGCGTTCGTCGTCAGCCACTGGACTGCCGCCTCCGCGGCAGCAGGCGCACCACCAGGACGACCTGGACCAGGTAGAGCACGGCCGACCACAGATACATGGCCATGCCCCAGATCAGGAAGGCCCAGCCACAGGCCAGGATCACGCGGCTCCACAGTGCGTCCCACTGGCCCAACAGGATCAGCGGCAGCCCGGACATCAACGCGAACGTTGCAGCCTTGCCGACGTAGGTCACCGGCAGCGCTGTCAGCCCGCGGCTGCGCAGCACCGGAAGCGTCGCGGCCAGCACGGCGTCACGCCCGATCAGGGTGAGCACGATCCACCAGGGCACGATGCCGTCGATCGCCAACGCCACCGGGACGGCCACCATGTAGATGCGGTCGACCGCTGGGTCGAGCAGCGCCCCGAGCCGCGACGACTGGTTGGCCACCAGACGGGCGATCTTGCCGTCCGCCCAGTCGGAGAAGCCGCTGAACATCAGCACGGCCACCGCCCAACCATTGGCGTCCGCGGCGAGCAGCAGGTAGAGGAACACCGGCACCAGAATCAGCCGCAACACGCTCAGCGCGTTCGGAATGGTCAGGATCCGGTCGCCGGCCTGCCCGGGCGTCGCGTCCACGTCCCGGATCCTGCCCTCGGGCCTGGGCTCCATGCCTTGAACTTAGCGGAAGACCCCGGGCAGACTGAGCGCCGACATGGTGTCGTCTGCCAGGGGATTGTCGTGAATCATGTAGGTCCACGTGGATGTCGGACGCGCGAGTTTGGACAAGTCCAGGCCGGGCTCGTCTTCGACCACGTTGGCGGTCTCGAAGGTCTGCTGCGCCGCTTCAATGGCGTCGGCCGCCAGCGAGGCGAACGCGTCCACCGCCATCCGGTGGAACTCGTCGAGTGGGTTCTGCCTGCCCAGCGCGCGCAAGTGGATGCTCTCCCGGATGTCGGACAGATAGGCCTGATGGTCGGCCCAGCCGCGGTCCAGGTGGTACAGCATGATCAGCCGGCAGATCTTCTCCAGCCGTTCCTCGCCGATCTCCTCGACGAGTTCCTCGTAGCGCTTGGGTGAACGCTCGGCCAGCTCGTCGCGCGCCGTCGTGGTGCGCAGCAGCTTTTCGCGGCGGTCCGAGATGATCGCCCGCTGCTGGGCGACCAGCTGGTTGTAGCGCCAGGTGTTGGCGGGCACGTCGAGCAACCTGCCCTCGGCGATGCGCTGCGCGTGCTCGAGCAGCTGGGCCGCCTTGTCGTTGGTGATCAGGCCGTCCTCGTCGGTCTGCGTCGGCAGCTTCTGCGGTTCCAGGTGAGCGACCACGACGTCGTCCTCCCAGCTCGAGAAGAACACCGACGAGCCCGGATCGCCCTGGCGTCCGGCGCGGCCGCGCAGCTGGTTGTCCAGCCGCTCGGTGAAGTGCCGTCCGGTGCCGATGACGTGCAGGCCGCCCAGCTCGGCAACCTCGTCGTGGTCGGCCTCGTCGGAGCCGCCCAGCCGGATATCGGTGCCGCGGCCTGCCATCTGGGTGGACACCGTGACCTTGCCCAGGGTGCCCGCCTCGGCGATCACCGCGGCTTCCTCCGCGTCGTTCTTGGCGTTCAGTACGACCGCGGGAACGCCGGCCTTGACGAGTCGCTCGTGGAGTTCCTCGGATTCGGCGACGTCGCGGGTGCCTACCAGCACGGGTTGGCTAGTCTCGTGCACCGATCTGATGTGCTCGATGACGGCGTCGTTCTTGGCGGCGGCGGTGATGTACACGCGGTCGGTCTCGTCCTCGCGAACGTTCGGCGTGTTCGGCGGGATCGGCGAGACGCCCAGCTTGTAGAACTGGCGCAGCTGCTCACCCGCGGCCAGCGCGGTGCCGGTCATCCCGCACACCCGGGGGTACCGGTTGATCAACGCCTGCACGGTGATGGTGTCGAGCACTTCACCGGTCTCGGTGGTCTCGATGCCCTCCTTGGCCTCGACGGCCGCCTGCAGCCCGTCGGGCCAGCGCTGCAGTTGCGCGATCCGGCCACGCGACGAGTTGATCAGCTGCACCGCGTCGTCCCGGACGATGTAGTGCACGTCGCGCTGCAACAGCACGTGCGCGTGCAGGGCGACGTTGACCTCGGTCAGCGTGGTGCTGACGTGTTCCTCGGAGTACAGGTCGATGCCGCCGAGGGCGGTCTCGAGCTTGCGGGCGCCTGCATCGGTGAGGTGCACGTTGCGGCGATCGGGGTCGGTGTCGTAGTCCTTGACCGAGACGAGGTCGCCGACCAGTCGGATGACCTCCACCCGGGGCTGCTCGCGATGCGTCGTGCCCGCCAGCACCAGCGGCACCAGCGCCTCGTCGACGAGTACCGAGTCGGCCTCGTCGATCAACGCGACGTCCGGATCCGGCGACACCAGGTCCTCGACATCGGTGACCAACTGGTCGCGCAGCACGTCGAAGCCGATCTCGTTGACCGAGGCGTAGGTGACGTCGCAGGCGTAGGCGGTGCGGCGCTCGTCGGGCGTGGAGTCGGCGGTGATCCAGCCGACGGTTAGGCCCATGGCCTCCAGCAGCGGCCCCATCCATTCGGCGTCGCGGCGGGCCAGGTAGTCGTTGACGGAGATCACGTGCACGCTGCGGCCCGCCAACGCATAGCCCGCCGCGGCGATTGCTCCGGCGAGAGTCTTGCCCTCGCCGGTCGCCATCTCGACCACGTCGCCCGCCAGCATCCGCAGCGCACCGAGCAGCTGAACGTCGAACGGCCGCAGCGTGGTTGCGCGTTCGGATGCCTCTCGGGCGATCGCCAGGAACTGCGGGATGTCCGCCGATTCGGCCAGGTCGTCGAGGTTCAGCAGCTGGGCGGCCTTGCG
>JAVRPF010000765.1:0-3586 GCA_032162385.1 Mycobacterium sp. | reverse complement strand
ACCAGGATCAGCGCCAGCACGTACTGCTGCGCGGGCCGGCCGGACAGCGGCGTCACCAGATACAGCGACGCCAGGAACCCGATGACCGGCAGCACGGTCGGCGTCTTGAAATGACCGCCTGCCTCCTAGACGTCACGGCGCAGCACCAGCACCGCAACGTTGACCATCGCGAACACCGCCAGCAGTAACAGCGCCGTGGTGCCGCCGAGCACCGAGATCGCCTTGCTGTTCGCGAACGCGGTGACGTAGCAGATCAGACCGAAGGCGATCACGGTGGTGAAGACAGCACCACGTTGAGCTTGACGCTCTCGCCCACCCCGCGCAGGTTCACCGCCGCGATCATCACCATGAAAAGCAATGCCACAGCGACGATTCCAGCAGTACCCAAGCTGAAGTTGAACGCCTCGAAGAAATTCGAGGCGAAGAAGCGCGATGCCGTGGATGCCGACGTGATGCCCGAGCACATCACCACGAACGCAACCAGGAACGTCACGAACTGCACGCCGAACGCCTTGTGCGCGTACAGCGCCGCACCGGCGGCCTGCGGGTACTTGGTGACCAGCTCGAGGTAGCTGAACGCGGTGACGGTCGCGATGAGGAACGCCACCAGGAACGGAATCCACGCTGCTCCACCGACTTCGCCGGCGACCTGCCCCGTGAGCGCGTACACACCGGTGCCGAGGATGTCGCCGATGATGAACAGCAGCAACAGACCCGGGCCCATCACCCGCTTGAGTTCGGGTTGTTCGTCGACCGTCGCAGCCTCGGTCATCGCGCTCCCTGTCAGTCTGCTATGAGACTCCATCATCGGGCAGACGCCGCGACGGCACCCGTCATTCACCCAAAACCGACTCAGTTTCGTGACATGCCGAGGGGCATTCCGCCAAACTCGGCGGAGTCAGTCGAAGGGCGCGAGGACGTCGATGACGTCGACCAAGGTGGCTCGAGCGGTCGCGCGGGGACCTTCGCCGACGCCAACCAACGAGGCCACCACCGCGCCGTCGACGGCGCACACCAACGCCGTCAACAACTCCGAGCGCACGCAACGACCGGACCGTTCGACCACCTCGACGACCGCGTCGGTGCGCTGCTTCATGATCTGGCGCTGAACGTCGCGCAGGCCGGGTTGGCGCGCGCAGGCGATGTAGCGCTCGTAGCGGGAGATCAACTGTTCGGCATCGCGTGTGCCGGGCTCGTCGCTGACGAGGAGGTCGACCAGAACGTCGGCGGTGGACTCGGCGCCGCGCTTGCGCCGCGACAGCGCCGCCACGCGGGAATGCAGTTGCTCGGTCTCACGGGTGCCGACGTGTTCGACGGCCTTGGCGATCAGGTCGTCCAGCGACGAGAAGTAGTAGGTGGTGGACGCCAGCGGGAGGCCGGCACGGCGGGCGACGGCCCGGTGCCGTACCGCGTCGAAGCCGCCCTCACAGAGCAGATCGGCGGCTGCGCTGACCAGCGCATACCTTCGCCGAACTCCCTTGGGAGTAACCGCTGCCGTCACGGATTGCACTCTGCCAGCAAGGGCGGTGCGGTTTCGGGCTTTCGGACAGTCTTAAGGCTCTCCACAGGAAAGTCGGCCCACCTCGGGCGGGTTGGCCGGCGATGGCATGATGGCGCGCATGCCAGACCTGAGCCGTCGCGCGATTCTGCGACTCGGCGTCGGTGCCGCAGCCGGTGCGGCGGGTGCCTACGCGCTCGGATCCACGTTGCTCGATCCGCCGGTCACTGCGCCACCGGTGTCGATGACGAGTGTCGGTGCGCCACTGGCGCCGCCGCCGCCGGCCCCGGCCGCTGAGGCTGCCCCCACCTACGTCACGGGGTCGTTCGTGTCGGCGGCGCGAGGCGGCGTGCCGACCACTTGGGCGATCGCCCGACCGCCCGGGCAGACGGGGCCGCTGCGTCCGCTGATCGCATTGCACGGCAAGGGCCAAGATGCGGCAGGGGTGATGGCGGGCGGCGTCGAGCAGGGCCTCGCCCAGTCCGTCGCGGCGGGCGTCCCGCCGTTCGCCGTCGTGGCCGTCGACGGCGGCGGAGGCTACTGGCACGGACGGGCGTCCGGTGAGAATTCCGGCGCGATGGTGCTCGACGAACTGATTCCGATGCTGGGCGGGCAGGGACTGGACACGTCGCGGGTGGGGTTCCTCGGCTGGTCGATGGGTGGCTACGGCGCCCTGCTGCTCGGCGCACGACTGGGTCCGGCCCGGACGGCGGCGATCTGCGCGGTCAGCCCGGCGTTGTGGACGTCATCGGGCGCGACTGCTCCCGGGGCGTTCGACGGCGCCGACGACTACGCCGCCAACAGCGTCTGGGGACTGCCCGCGTTGGCGTCGATCCCGATCCGGATCGACTGCGGTAACAGCGATCCGTTCTACTCGGCCACCAAGCAGTACATCGCCCAGTTGCCCACCCCCCCGGCAGGCGGTTTCTCGCCGGGCGGACACGACGGCGCGTTCTGGAGCTCGCAACAGCCCGCCGAGATCGCCTGGCTGGCACCGCTTCTGGTCGCCTGAATCTGGCGGGCTCCGCTAGGCGCTGATCCGGCCCTCGGCCGCCGCCAGTCCGATGTCGGTGCGGAAGTGGCTGCCCGGCAAGCGGATCGACCCGATGAGTGAGTAGGCGGTCTCGCGCGCGGCGGCCAGGTCGGCGCCGGTGCCGACCACCGACAGCACGCGGCCTCCCGAGGACACCACCGCCCCGTCGTCGCGACGCGTAGTACCGGCGTGCAGCACGCCGTCGGCCTCCGAGCCGACGACGACGTCGCCGACGCGTGGCCGGCCGGGGTAGTTCTCGGCGGCCAGCACGACCGCGACCGCGGCGCCGTCACGCCAGACCAACGGCGGCTGGGTTTCCAACTCGCCGGTGGCGGCGGCCCGCAGCAGTTGTCCGAGCGGGGTGTCCAGCAGCGCCAGCACGGCTTGGGTCTCGGGATCGCCGAACCGGCAGTTGAACTCGACGACCGCGGGGCCACTCGACGTGATCGCCAACCCCGCATAGAGCAGACCGGAGAATGAGCAGCCTCGCGCAACGAGTTCGGCTGCAACGGGTTTGACGATATCGTCGACGATGGCCGTGACCACGTCCTCGGGCAGCCACGACAGTGGCGAATACGCGCCCATGCCTCCCGTGTTGGGACCGGTGTCGCCGTCGCCGACTCGCTTGAAGTCTTGCGCGGGCAACAGCGGGACCACCGTCGCACCGTCGACCACGCAGAACAGCGACACCTCGGGACCGTCGAGGAACGACTCCAACAGCACCGGGTGACCGGAGTCGAGCAGGGCCGCCGCGTGGACCCGGGCGGCGTCGCGATCGGCGGTCACCACCACACCCTTGCCCGCCGCGAGGCCGTCGTCCTTGACCACCCAGGCCCGATCGCCCGCCGACGTCCCGAACCGGTCGAGGGCGGCGTCGAGATGCGCAGGGTTGTCGACGATCTCACTGGTCGCGGTGCGCACGCCCGCGGCGGCCATCACGTCCTTGGCGAACGACTTCGAGCCCTCGATCCGCGCCGCCTCCCTGGTCGGCCCGAAGCAGGCGATCCCGGCGGCGCGGACGGCGTCGGCCACACCAAGCACCAACGGCACCTCGG
>JAVRPF010000764.1:0-2776 GCA_032162385.1 Mycobacterium sp. | reverse complement strand
AGCGTTGTGGTGTCCATGCCGAGCTCGGCCAGGATGTTCGCGACCGCCAGCGGATGGGTGATGTAGGGGTCACCCGACTGACGCAACTGGAGGGCATGGCGTTGCTCGGCGACCTCGTAGGCGCGTTGCAAGATCGACAGGTCGACCTTTGGGTAGTTCTCGCGGTGCACCGCCACCAACGGCTCGAGCACCGGATTCACCGCGCTGCGCTGCGCCGTCATCCGCCGCGCCAGCCGGGCCCGTACCCGCCGTGACGCGCTGGTGGTGGTCTTCGGGGTATCGGTGGAGGCGGCGTCGGGCGTGATGACCGGCATCGGCTGGGTCTGCGTCAAGGCATCATCGGCCATCGCACACACCTCCTGCCCCGGACGAACACTCCTCGAGGATATCCCTCACACCAGATACAGGCTGGTGACCGGAAGTGGTTGGAGCCTTTCCCGCCCACCGAGCGCGGACAGCTCGAGAACCACGGCGGCACCAGAGACGGTGGCGCCGGCGGCGTCGAGCAACCGGGCCGCCGCGGCCACCGTGCCGCCCGTGGCCAACACGTCGTCGATGATCACGATGGTGCGGCCCGCGATGTCGATGCCCTCGGCGGGAATCTCCAGCGTCGCCGTGCCGTATTCCAGCTCGTAGGTCTGGCTGAGCACCGGCGGCGGCAGCTTGCCGCCCTTGCGGACGGCCAGTACGCCGGTGCCGAGTTTGGTCGCGACGGCCGCTCCGAGCAGAAAGCCGCGCGCGTCGATGCCCGCCACCAGGTCAGCGCCCTCGGCAATGGCCGCCAGTGCGTCGGTCACCGTCGCCAGGCCCTGCGCGTCGGCCAGCAACGGGGTGAGGTCCTTGAACTGGATGCCGGGCTCCGGGAAGTCGGCGACCTCGCGGGTGAGCGAGGCAATCACCGCTGCCACCTCGGTGACATTTCCCGGGTCGCTTCGCTCCTGCCCGCCTGTGACATTTCCCGGGTCGCTTCGCTCCTGCCCGCCGATCACTTCAACACCCACCGGTCCATGTTCCAGCCTGCGCCCCAGCGCGTCGGATTACTGCTCACGGCGTACATCTTCGTCGACGTCACCAGGGTTCGCTGCTGGCGGTACAACGGAAGCGTCGGCATGTCGTTCCACAGCAGCGGGCTGCTCTCCCCCAGCAGCCGCGCCAACTCCTTGGGGTCCGAGGTCACCGCCAGCGCGTTGATGACGCCGTCCACCTGCTCGTTGGCGTAGCCCGACAGGTTGTTGCCGTTGCCGCTGTGCAGATCGTAGGCGTCCATCGACGACGATCCGGTGGAACCGCTGCCCGCCGCCCCGCCGGTGCTGGCCACCAGCACGTCGATCTGGTTGTCACGCAATGCCTGCGGGCCGATGGAGTCGGCGGCGGCATCCTGCACCGTGATGCCCGCGGCGGCGCAGGACCTGGCGATGGTTCCCACCGTGGCGGCGAGTCGCGCGTTGGGGCGCTGGTATCCGATGCGCACGGTCAGCGGCCGCCCGCCGATCGCGGCCCGCGCGGCGTCCGGGTTGGCCACGTTGAACTGGTCGGCTTCGGGTGAGCTCTCGGCGGCGGTGATCGAATCCTCGGCCGCGGGGTTGAGCCGGCTGTTGGCGATCGGCACCTCGGCGTTGCGGGCGATCACGTCGCGCGGCGTGCAGAGCGCAACGGCGCGGCGCGCCGCCCGATCGGCGAGCGGTCCCGCCGGCGCGAAGATGAGTTGCTCGATGCCCGCCGACGGGCTCTCGGTGCGGACGTAGTCGTCGGGCAGGTTGAGCGTGCCGGACGACCCGGTGGCGACGTCGACGACGTCGAACGATCCCTGGTTGACGCGGTCCTGGATGTCGGCGCCGCGCGGCCAGACGGTGATCTTGCCGGTGACGGGCTTGGCGCCCCACCACTTGTCGTTGGCGACGAGTACGACGGCACCGTCGCCCGTGACCGAGTCCAGCTTGTAGGGCCCCGAGGACGGGAACCGCTTGAGATCCAGATCCGGGGTGAGGTTCCAGGTGGTGTTCCACAGCGCAGCGATGCGGTCGATGGTCGGGGCGTCGCCCGTCTGCACCGCGATGGTGACGTCAACGCCGAGTTCGTCGGCGATCACGTGCGACGGCATCATCGTCGTCGCCGCGAACAGTTGACCGAAGTCGACGAAGGCGCGGTCCTGGGCGAACGTCACCCGGGCCTTCTTCTGCCCGGATGCACAGTCGACGGTCGCGATGTCGCGGTAGCCGGCTCGGCTGGCCGCGTCGAAGCCAGGGAAGCGTCCCGATTGCGCCGCCCAGGCCAGCACCATGTCGTCGCAGGTAATCGGCTTGCCGTCGGAGTACACCGCGTTGTCGCTGATCTGGTAGTCCAGCACCAACGGTGCGCGGCCGACGACGGCGACGGTGCCGAAGTCACGGTCACCGACCACCTGGCCCTCCGGACCGTGGTAGTTGAAGCCGGTCAGCACCCGCGCGAATGCCTGCGGCCCGGCCGACGCCGCGCCTGCCACCGTGTTGGTGTTGTAGGTGAGAAGCGTCCCGTCAACGGCATAGTCGATCTCGTCGGCGGGGCTTCCCGAGCACGCGGACAGGCCGAGAGCGCCTATCAGCGACAGCGTGCCCGCCAGGATCGCGGCTCGCCGGGACCGGGCAGTCACGGGGCTACCGCCTGGGACTTCGCTTACCCGACGGCCTCCCGGTGGGACGGATCGGCTTCGCCCCGGGTGCGGGCTTGTCGGGCGCGGCCACGGCGGTGGCCACGGACGCCCCGACGGTCTCGGGCTCGGCGGCGGCGGTGGTGGCGA
>JAVRPF010000763.1:0-2614 GCA_032162385.1 Mycobacterium sp. | reverse complement strand
ACACGCGCCGACCGCTAGCTCGTCGCGAGCGGGCTGAACAGTTCGACGTACATCGACAGGCCGCACAACGCCAGGACGATCGCGAAGGCCACGGCATCAGGCCATTTCGGCCGGGACGGCAGCGTCGAGATCTGACCCGCACCGCCCCTCGCGGTGATCGCGTCACCCATCTCGTCGGCGCGCCGCAACGCCACGGTGATCGCCGCCGCCAGCAGATCGACGACCTCGGCCGCCCACCGGTGACGACGGACGTGTCGGGAGGTGGCCTCGTCGCGTGGGCGCAGACGACGGGCGGCGAACAGGATGCGGAACTCGTCGATCAGCATCGGGAACGCGCGCAGCGCCAGCGCCAGCGCGACCGCCCAGTCGTCTACGGGCACCCGCAAGCGCCGCAACGGGCGACCCAACTTCGCGACGGCAGGAGCGATCTCGGCCACGTTGGTGGTCCACGACACCAGCGCGCCAAGCCCGAGCAGGACGATGGACAGCACCGTGATCCGCAGGAAGTTGAGCACGCCGCCGAGACCGACGGTGACCGTCCCGACGGTCACCTCCGGGCTGCCGCCGGCGAAGGTGGCGGTCAGGCAACCCAGGAACACCAGAATCCACAGCCAGAACGGAATGGACGGCAGTGCGCCACGCGACACGTTCGCCGTCCGCGCGGTCACCAGCACCAGCACCGCCACCAACCCGATCGGTATCCAGCCTGGGTAGTACGTGAGCAGGACACCGATCCCGGCGACGACGATCAGCTTGGTCCCGGCCCACAGCTGGTGTACGACGCTGCGTCCTGGCACCGGTCGCAGCAGTACCACCGGTCGGCGCTGACGTCCGGCGGACGCCGTCATGACATGCCTCCGGTAGTGGTCGGGGTCGCCGCGAGCGCGCCGTCGCGCAGGTGCAGCGTGCGGGGACACAGCTCCTCGAGTCCGTGGAAGTCGTGGGATATCACGACCACGGTCAAACCGGCGTTGCGGCGCAGATCCACTAGAACCCGCAGCAGGCCACGCTGGCTGGCGGCGTCCAAACCGGCCAGCGGCTCGTCGAGGATGAGCGCGCGTGGCGAGCGGGCCAGTAGACCGGCCAGCACTACGCGCCGCATCTGGCCACCGCTCAACTGGTCGATGCGGCGCAACCCCAGCGCCGGATCCAGACCCACCATGGCGAGTGCGCGAACGATCTGGGAATGGTCGTGGTAGTCGAGCCCGGCGGCTGAGGCGATCTCGAGGTCGACCCGGCCGCGCATCAGCTGCAACCGAGCGGCCTGGAAGGAGATCGCCACGGCGCCAATCTGTTCCGATACCGGCGTGCCGTCGAGCAGCGCCGTACCGGTGGTCGGTTGCAGGAGCCCGGCCATGATCCAGGCCAGCGTCGACTTGCCCGACCCATTGAGCCCGTGGATCAACACCCCGTCGCCTTCGTTGACGACGAGGTCGACGTCATGCAGCGCGGTCGATGCCCACGGCGTTCCGCTGCTGTACTCGTGACCGACGCCGTGCAACTCGAGAAGCGGTGCGCCGCCATGGTGTACGGCCACGCTGGCCGTGGGCGCGGGAGCGGTCGCCACCATCTCCACGTTGTCGGCGATGCCGCCGTTGCCGGTGAGGTTCACCGTCCGGTCGGCGGTGTCGGCCTCGTCGTTGTAGTGGGTGATGTGCACCAGCGACATCCGGTGCCGCTGGGTCAGTCCCGACAAGACCGCGATGAGGTCGTCGCGGCCCTGCTGGTCGACCATGCTGGTGATCTCGTCGGCGATCAGTAGGGACGGCTCGCGGGCGAGGGCGGCCGCGACGGCCAGCCGCTGCAGTTCGCCGCCGGACAAGCCGCCGGTGTCGCGTTCGGCCAACCCGTCGAGGCCGACCTCGGTGAGCAACCGGTGCACGTCGGTCTCGGTGCCCGGCGGCAGCCCCCACACGACGTCGTCGGCCACCCGGGTGCCCAGGACCTGACTCTCGGGGTGCTGCACGACCACCGCGGTGCCACCGGGCCGGCCGAGCCCGACCGCGCCCGGGCGTTCGACGGTGCCCGATCCCGGCGGACGGCCGGCGAGCAGCAGCATCAATGTCGTCTTGCCCGAGCCGTTGGCGCCCGTGATCGCGACGTGCTCGCCTGGTTCCACGTCCAGCGACACCGGTCCCAGCGCATCGTGGTTGGTTCCGGGATAACGGAACGTCACGTCGCGCAACCGGGCCGGCACGGGCGCGGTGGGCCCAGTTTCGCCGACGACGTCCAGTTTGTGCACGTCGGGAACGCCGAGCAGGCGGCCCAGGACGCGCGACAGCGCCCACCAGCCGATCATGGTCACCATGGTGATGCTGAACACCGACGAGGCCACGATCAACAGCGGCCAGTAGTCGAGCAGCGTCGCAAAATCGCTCTTGAGCCGTCCGGCGAAGGGTTCCAGGCCGGGTATGCGGTTGAGCACCGCGGCGACTCCGTCGATGTTGGCCGTCATCGAATCGAAGACGAGGTTGCGCATGCGCGAGAGGATCAGCAGTGCAGCCGTGCCGACCAGACCGAACACCGCGCCAGCCACTACGCCGGCGGCGAACGCGGTCGGAGCGCCCCGGCCACGACGCTTGACGATGCCGGTGAGCGCGCCGATGTAGGCGCA
>JAVRPF010000762.1:0-4781 GCA_032162385.1 Mycobacterium sp. | reverse complement strand
CCGACGCAAACAGCGCGATCGGTCGCCAGCCCGCTTCACGTAGGCCTTTCAGGCTGAATTCCAGACCGATCGAGACGAACGCGAAGATCAGGAACCAGGTCCGGGATGGCGCCGGCGAGCACTAGCGCCAGTAGTGCCAGACCAACGATGACGGCGAGCCAGTTCTCGTTCACGGGCGGGACGCTACTACTGGCGCGCGACGTCGATCACCCCGGTTGCGATCAGCGCGAATGCAATGCTGTTGGGGGCTGTGCATGTCGTGTCACACCCGCCACATCTGTTACGGGCCGGGCACGCGGAAACACCGGTCGGTCCAGGGTCCCTGTGGCGCTCGTGCTTTCGCGACGTCACGTGCGGCGGGGCGAACGCGTCGGTCAGATCATCTCACCGCTGTGGTATGGCGATGTTTGCCTCGATGCGCCCTGGGGTACGGGTGAACATACGTACACCGAAACGTTCGTACCGCACCGGAGCGGAGCTGCAGAATGGGTTCGAAGCTGAAGAGTCTGACGCGATGGAGCATCGCGCCTGCCCGAAACGTCGAGACGGCGCTGACCCCGAAGGTCAACGTTCTACGAGGTCTGGCGGCCCGCGCCACGACGCCTCTGCTGCCGGACGACTACCTCAAGCTGCTCAACCCGTTGTGGACGGCGCGGGAGCTCCGAGGCGAGGTGGTGGACGTTCGGACCGAGACGGAGGATTCCGCGACGGTCACGATCAAACCCGGGTGGGGTTTCTCGGCCGACTATCAACCTGGGCAGTACGTCGGGATCGGCTTGCGGGTCGACGGCCGCTGGCACTGGCGCTCGTATTCGCTGACCTCGGTTCCGTTACGGAACGAAAAGTGCATCACGATCACCGTGAAGGCGACCCCCGAGGGCTTTCTGTCCACCCACCTCGTCAACGGCGTCAAGCCCGGCACGATCGTCCGACTCGCGGCGCCCAAGGGGGACTTCGCGCTGCCGGACCCGCCACCGCCGAAGGTCCTGTTCGTCAGTGCCGGCAGTGGCATCACCCCGTTGATGGCCATGATGCGCTCGTTGAAGGCGCGCGGGCAGCGACCGGACATCGTGCACGTTCACTCCGCTCCATCGGCGGATTCGGTGATCTTCCACGACGAACTCCGCGAGTTGGAGGCAACGCAGCCCGGCTACCGACTGCATCTTCAGCTGACCCAGGAGGACGGCAAGCTCGAGTTCGAACGCATCGACCGCCTGGTATCTGACTGGAGGGATCGGCCAACGTGGGCGTGCGGTCCAACCCCCATGCTGGACGCGGTCGAAGCGGTATGGGAGGCCGCCGGGCGGCGGGACGACCTGCACACCGAGCGGTTCGCCATTGCGCGTACCGACAAGGGCGGCGAGGGCGGCACGGTCACCTTCGAGATCTCGGACAAGACCATCGACATCGACGGTGCCACTTCGCTTCTGGAAGCCGGTGAGAAGGTCGGGATCCAGATGCCGTTCGGTTGTCGGATGGGCATCTGCCAAACCTGCGTGCTGCCTCTGGAGTCTGGCTACGTCCGCGACTTCCGCTCCGGAGACGAGCACGGAGCCGGCGACCGCATCAACACATGCGTCTGCACGGCATCCGGAGACTGCACCTTGAAGATCTAGGAGGAAAGGACGACCCATGGCCATCACCGACATCAAGCGGTACGCGCACCTCACCGCCGAGGACGTCGAAGCCTTGGCGGGCGAGCTCGATGCCATCCGCGCCGACATCGAGGAATCCCGCGGCGAGCGCGACGCCCGCTACATCCGCCGGGCCATCCAGTTGCAGCGTGCTCTTGCCGCCGGCGGGCGGGCCGCACTGTTCGCGAGCAGAAACAAGCTCGCCTGGGTTGCGGGCACCGGGATGCTGGCCACTGCCAAGATCATCGAAAACATGGAACTCGGGCACAACATCACCCACGGGCAGTGGGATTGGATGAACGACCCGGAGATTCACTCCACCGAGTGGGAGTGGGACACCACCTCACCGAGCGTGCACTGGAAGAAGTCGCACAACTTCATCCACCACAAGTACACCAACATCGTCGGCATGGACGACGACATCGGTTACGGCATCATGCGTCTCACCCGCGACCAACGGTGGGAGAAGTGGATGATCGGCAACCCCGTCTACAACCTGTTGCTCGGCACACTCTTCGAATGGGGCGTCGCCGCGCACGGACTGGAGACGACGAAGTACCGCAAGGGCGAGAAGTCCATGGCCGAGGTTCGCAAGGACCTGCGGATAATCGGGAAGAAGGTCGGCAAGCAGGTCGGCAAGGATTACCTCGTGTTCCCGGCATTGACCGGGAAGAGCTGGAAGCACACGCTTGGCGCAAACGCGGTCGCCAACCTGATCCGAAACTACTGGTCGTACATGGTCATCTTCTGCGGACACTTCCCGGACGGCGCAGAGAAATTCACCCGGGAAGAGTTCGAAAACGAAACCCATGCGGAGTGGTACCTGCGACAAATGCTGGGATCGGCCAACTTTCACGCCGGACCACTGATGGCATTCATGAGCGGCAATCTGTGCTACCAGATCGAGCACCATCTGTTCCCCGACCTGCCGAGCAACCGCTATGCCGAGATCAGCGACCGCGTGCGGGCGTTGTGCGACAAGTACGACCTGCCGTACACGACGGGATCACTTGGTCGCCAGTACATGCAGTCGTTCTGGACGATTCTCAAGCTCGCGCTGCCCAACAAGTTGCTCAAGGCCAGCTCCGACGACGCGCCCGAGACGCACTCGGAACTGAAGTTCCGCATCCACGACGGAATGCGTGAGAGCTTCGGCGTCGACCCGGCCACCGGCAAGCGACGTGGTCTCCGTACGGCGATGAGCGAGCTGCAGAACGGCGCCATGGCCACCCCCTGACCCAGACGATGTCCGGGCCGGCTGCAATGTCCGTCAGGTGAACGCTTCGTCCAGCGCGTCGTAATCCCGGATGCTGCCGCGGATCTCGTCGCGGGCCCGGTTCATCGACTCGCCGATGAGGTCGCGGGCGGCGTCCGCCGCCGCGCCGACGTCGTGACCTTCCCGACTGAAGGCATCCCGCACGTCGCCACCCTGCGAGGCGACCGTGGCGAGCGCGAACGCTGCGTTGAGCGCCGATGCCGCGACGGTGCCCTGGGCGCGCGCGACGGTCTCCGCGACGTCAGCTGCGCCGACCACGACGGCGTTGGGCAGAGTGGCCTGGTCGCCGACGTACTCGCCGACTGCGGTGCGAACCCGACCGCCGGCCTCGGCCACGACGTCCCGGACCGAGGCACCCGTGCGCGCCAACGCCGTCGGCAGCGTTGCGCCGCCCCGGATCTCGCCGACCACGGCGGCCGGGGCGTGCGCGACGGCGACCGTCACGTCGGTGGCAGCGTCGACGAGCTGGGTGCTCAGACCCTGGCCGGCGACGAGCTGGCGCTCCAGGACGTGGCGGATGACTATGCCGCGGGTCGATTCCGGTGCGACGGGGCCTTCTTTCTCGGTGTGGACGACCTCAGCGGTCACCTCGGTTGGTTCGGGCTCCATGACCTCCGCGGTCGACTCGGCTTCATCAAGGGTGGTGTCTTGGTCGGGCATCAGGTTCCTCCGTCGCAGTATCAGAACCCGGCCAGTCCACACCGCCCGTCCGACTCGCAGCCGGCGGGCAGGACAAGCGCGGATGAACCGCTCGTTTACCTACGCCAACACCCCCGTCATCGGGGACGCCGATGACGGGGGCGCAGGATGGCGTCGAGGTAGCTCAGGCTCAGACGCCGACGATCTCGTGCGCTATCGCGGCGATGCGGGTCTGAGCGGCCGAGACGACGCCCTGGCGGTTCCTGTGGGCCTCCTCATAGGCGATGATCACCCGAACGTCGGCTGGAGCGTTGAGCTCCTTCACCGCGGCGACCGCTTGATTCACGTTGAGGTCGTCGTACTCGGCGATCGGCAGCTCGTCGGCACCGAGAGCGCCGGTGGCGGTGCGCACCGAGTGAATCGCGTCGGCGGCGTCGTCGGCACCCTCCTGCCGTGAGGTGCTCTCGGCGGCGTCCAACGCGGCGTCGCGTGATGCAGTCAGGGTTTTGACGGCCACATCACCGGCATGGGCACTGCGGCTGAACAGCTCGCTCAGTGCCGGGGGAGCCGATCGGACCCTCTCGAAGGCCCGGTCCAGTCCGCGGGCGGACCACGTCACCGGGATGTTGACCAGCTTGACCGCGGTACCGGCCGCAGCTTGCAACGGGGTGCGCCGCAGCGCGGCTGGGCCACCAAGCGCGTCCTCGGCGAGCACGATGGTCAGCCAGTCGACCGTGGCCGAGTGCGCCGTGATCAGGCGGGTCGCCAGCTTCTCGACGTCGGTCTGGCCGGCGGAGACGGCCAGGGCCTTGAGGTAGCGGGCGCGGTCGAGCAATTGATGTTCCAGCACCAGATCGCCGAGCAGCGCCTCGTCGAACGGTTGAGCCTGCTCGGCGAGGGTCTTGACCGCCGCGCCGAGTCGGCCGATGAAGGGCCCGATCACGTCGGGAAAGCCGCCCAGCTCGCGGATTGCCGATTCGATGGCTTCCGCGCGGTCGCGCGCGTTGGAGGCGTTCTCGGTGAGTTCCTTGCGAACTGCGTCCGTCCTGGCCTGCGCGATTCGAGTTTGCGCGACCTGAATTTCGGTGTTGGTCAGTTCGAGTACGGCACGCAGCTGCGTAACCAGTGTGGTGGTATCAGTCATGGTGTTTCGCCCCTTTGGCGTTGACGGAATGTGTCGGCGCGGGCTGCACCACTAACTTGGCTACCCGGGTCACGGCGAGGAATAACGC
>JAVRPF010000761.1:0-2617 GCA_032162385.1 Mycobacterium sp. | reverse complement strand
TCACCGGCATGTCGACGTCGCCGCGGGTCCGCATCCGGTACTTGGCCAGGTGACTGACGATCTGGTCGAACGCGGGCGCGGCGAAGCCGTCGAACTGAATCTCGGGCACCGGCACGAATCCGCGGATGGCCATTCCGATGGAGATGCCGATGATGGCGGACTCCGCCAGCGGTGTGTCGAAACATCGTCCATCGCCGAATGTCTCGGCCAGTCCCTCGGTTACCCGGAACACGCCGCCGAGTCGGGCGACGTCCTCGCCGAACACCAGCACCCGGTCATCGGCGGCCATGGCGTCGTGCAGCGCCCGGTTGATCGCCTTTGCCATGGTCGAATCGGCGACGACCGGGACACTAGAAAGGAAGGGTTCCGGGGTCTCGCCCCCGTGCATCGGTGGTCGTTCGATGATCTGAGTCATTTCACGCCTCCTTCGCCAATTCGGCTGCCAGTTGGTCGCGTTGGCGCGCGAGTTCGGGGGTGATGTCGTGGTAGACCGTGTCGAACACCTCGGCGACGTCGACGTCGGGGGTGTTGATCACGGCGTCGCGCAACTCGGCCCGCAGCCGCTGCGACCGTGCCGCGGTGCGCTCCTCAAGCCGCTTGGTCCACACGCCCACAGCGTGCAGGTAGACGCGGTAACGGTCGATCGGATCCCGTGCGCGCCAATGCTCCAACTCGTCGTCGGTGCGGTAACGCGTGGGGTCGTCGGAGGTGGTGTGCGGCCCCATCCGATAGGTGACCGCCTCGATGAGCGTCGGCCCACCGCCGCTGCGGGCCCGTTGCGCGGCCTGCGCCATCACCGCGTAGCAGGCCAGTACATCGTTGCCGTCCACCCGGATGCCGGGCATCCCGTATCCGATCGCCCGATGCGCGATCGAGGGGCCAGCCTGCTGGCGGTTCACCGGCAAGGAGATGGCCCATTGGTTGTTCTGCACGAAGAAGACACACGGTGCGGCGAACACCGAGGCCAGATTCAGCGCCTCGTGGGCATCACCCTCCGACGTCGCCCCATCGCCGAGGAACGCCACGGTGACGGAGTCCTCGCCGAGCCGCTGGGCGGCCATCGCCGCGCCGACGGCGTGCAGGCCGTGGGTGCCGATGGGGATCGCGATCGGGGCGCAGCACTTCGTGGTGAACTCGAGCCCGCCGTGCCATCGGCCCCGCCACACCGCGCCCATCTGGGCGGGGTTGATGCCGCGCACCAGCAACGCGCCGAGTTCGCGGTACTGCGGGAACAGCCAATCCGTCTTGCGCAGGCACGCCGTCGCACCGACCTGTGCGGCCTCCTGGCCGCGGCATCCTGCGAACAGCGCCAACTCACCCTGCCGTTGCAGGTTCACGAACTCGGTGTCGAGCTCGCGGGTGACGACCATCGACTCGTAGAGCCAGGCCAGCGTCTCGGGCGGGAGGTCTCGTCGGTATCGGGTTTCGGTGGTGGGCGTCCCGTCGGGGGCCACCAGTTGAATCGGCTCCAGCTCGACGCTCAGCGTCGTGGGTGCCTGAATGGACCCGGCCATACCGCCTCCTAGGGTCACTGGCGGCGGGTCGCGCCGTCAGGCGACTGAGGTGCTCAGCACGGAGGCGATCAGAGCAAAACCCCTGGTGAGGGGCCTGTTCGTCAGCTGCCGGGGTGGGGCGCCAACGAGACGATGCGCTCTGCCCGCCGCAGCACTGGGGCATCTACCATTATGCCTTCGTATTGAAAGACGCCGCGCTGACTGCGGGCCGTGTCGAGCACGCGCCGCGCCCAGTCGATCTGATCGTCGGATGGTGCGTATGCGGACCGGATGACCGCCACCTGGGTGGGGTGAATGGCAACCTTGGCGTCGAATCCAACGGCGACGGCGTCGTCGGTCTCGGCGCGCAGGCCGTCGAGGTCCTTGATGTCGAGGTACACCGAGTCCAGGGCCATGCGCCCGTAGGCCTTGGCGGCCAACAACGTCTGCGATCGGACGTGCTTGGCCACGTCGCGGTAGCTGCCGTCGACGTTACGGTTCGCCGTACCGCCGAGCACCGCGAACAGGTCCTCGGCGCCCCACATCACGCCGAGGGTGTTGTCGACCCGCGCCAGCTCGGCGACCACCAGCGCCGCCAGTGGCGTCTCGATCAACACGACGACGTCCAACGGAGCCAGCGACGCGATCTGCTCCGGTGTTTCGGTCTTGGCCAGCATCACCGTGGTGTATCCGGTGCGCGCCAGCGCCTTGAGGTCGAGTTCGTGGTCGGGCGTGGTGACCGGGTTGACCCGCACCACGGTCCGGCCGGGGTCGAGCGGCGTGTCGATCAGGGCGCCGCGGGCAGCCTCCCGATCCTTGGCCGCCACGCCGTCCTCGAGGTCGAGGATGACCACATCGGCTGCGGCGGCGGCCTTTTCGAACCGCTCCGGACGGTCGGCGGGGCAGAACAGCCAGCCGGGACCGTTGGTGCCGAGCGCCATCAGGACTCCTCTGCGTCGGCGGGACGCTTGCGCACCATGGTCTTTCGCGACGCGGTCGCGACGACGTCACCGAGCTGGTTGCGCCCCGTGTGGGAGAAGGTGACGATACCCTCACCCGGCCGGCTCTTGGACTCCCGCTTGTCGGTCACCACGGTCTCGGCATACAGCGTGTCGCCGTGGAAG
>JAVRPF010000760.1:0-5440 GCA_032162385.1 Mycobacterium sp. | reverse complement strand
GCTGGTCGACCAGCAGCTGACGCTCATCGACCGTCTGGAACGCAACGAAGAGGACCCCGAACGGCTGGAGAGCCTGTTCCGTCTCGATCATCTGGCCGCGCGCATGCGCCGCAACGGCGCCAACCTGCTGGTGCTGGCCGGGTCCAAGGTGCCGCGCGAGCAGGCCGCCCCGGTTCCCGTGGCCGCCTTGATCAACGCGGCGGCCTCCGAGGTCGAGGACTACACCCGGGTGGTCACCGCCGTCGCGCCGGACAGCGAGATCCTCGGCGTCGTCGCCGGCGACCTGGTCCATCTGCTGGCTGAACTGCTGGACAACGCATTGCGCTACTCCCCGCCGATTTCGCAGGTGCGGGTGTCGGCCGTGCATACCGCGAACGGCGGACTCGTCATCGAGGTCAGCGACATCGGCCTTGGCATGACGGTGGCCGACCTGCGGGTAGCCAACACGCGATTGCAGTCCGGCGGCGAGGTCAACCCCTACACCGCGCGCCACATGGGCCTGTTCGTGGTCGGTCGCCTCGCCGCGCAGCACGGTCTCGTCGTCCGGTTGCGCAGCACCATCGCGGGGGAGCCGAACTCGGGCACCACCGCGGGTGTCTACATTCCGGCTGAACTGTTGCTTCGGGGTTCGGCGCCGCTGCCGACCGAGGCGCCGGACTACGGCGTTCCCGCCGATGCCCACGCCGGTGTCACGACCGCGCTGACGCTCGACGAGGAGCACGTCGACCAGCTGAGCTACACGCCTCCCATCGCCGAGTACCGCAACGGCCACGCGGACGTCCCCATCTCCCTTCTACCGCAACGCAACCCGGGTGCGAGCGGGATCTCGAGCATCCCGTCGCCGCTGCCGCCGATCGAGCCGGCGCAAGAGCCCGTTTCGGACCGGTTCGACGACGAGTGGCCGGAGGACTCCATGCCCGCGCAGACGCCTGCGGCGACGCAGGTCGCGCCCCGGCAGATCCCGGAGCCCGTCGAGCGGCCGAGTCAGGGTCCCACCGACACGTCGGCCTTCTTCGCTGCGCGGGCGCAGGCCGCGGTCCCGCCGACCAACGGGGTATACCCGCCCGTCGCGCCGTCTGCGCCGTCCCCGCCGGCCGAACCGGTCCGTGCCGAAGCGCCGATGCCCGAGCCCGCCGCGCAGCCGGCCTCCGTGCCGTCATCGACGGCCGGAAGTGATGACGCCATCTTCCAGAAGATGCTGTCCGAGTGGCTGATCGACGATCCGACCGAGCTGGCCCAGAGCACCGACCTGGACTGGAAGACGGTGTGGGACAACGGCTGGGATGCGGCCGCCGCGGCGGAGGACGCGCCCGTGTCGCAGCACACCGAGCACGGCCTCCCCATGCGGGAACCCGGCGCCCGGCTGGTGCCCGGCGCGGCCGAAGGTCAGCACGACGGCCACAACGGCAGACATCGCAACGGAGATTCGAACGGCGCCAACGGTTCTAACGGGGCCGACGGTACCGAGGAGCCCGGCGATGAGGGGTTCGACACCGGCGCGCACGCCGTACCGTCACGCGATCCGGAGGCCGTCCGCGCCAGCATCGGCAACCACTTCGGTGGCGTGCATGCGGGCCGCACCCACGCCCGAGATACCAGAGGAACAGACGACGAATGACCCGTTCGACCCAACGTGACTCACTCGACTGGTTGGTCTCGAAGTTCGCCAACGAGGTGACAGGGGTGTCGCACGCGATCCTGGTGTCGGCCGACGGGCTGCTGAGGGCCGCCAGCGAGCACATGCCGACCGAGCGGGCCGATCAGTTGGCCGCGGTGGCGTCGGGACTGGCCAGCCTGTCCACCGGTGCCGCGCAACTCTTCGACGGTGGGCTCGTGATGCAGTCCGTCGTCGAGATGGAGAACGGCTATCTGCTGCTCATGCGGGTCGGCGACGGATCCAACCTCGCCACCCTGGCCACCAGGTCCTGCGACATCGGCCAGATCGGCTACGAAATGGCGATCCTGGTCGAGCGGGTAGGCGCCGTCGTCCAATCATCCCGTCGTACCGCACAGCACTCGTGAGTTGCGATGGACGAGGTGCGAGACGCGTGGGAATCCGGCGAACCGGGGGTTGAGGCCAGCCTCGTGCGGCCGTATACCCTGACGGCCGGGCGCACCACCACGCGCGTCAACCTTCCGCTGGAGGCACCGATCCGGACAGTGGACTTCGGGCCCGCGCCGCGTTGGCCCGGAAACGACGTGCGTGCAAAGATTCTCGGGTTGGGTATCGACAGCCCGTCGGTCGCCGAAATCGCCGCTCGCCTATCGTTGCCGCTTGGTGTGGCGCGCGTGCTGATTGGCGACCTGGTGACGCAGGGGTACGTGCGTGTGCAGACCACCCTCGGCGAGTCGGCGACCCCCGACGAACGACGTGAGCTCATAGGAAGGACGCTGCGTGGCCTACGGGCACTCTGAGAGCCCCCCGGGTTCCACCGACGGCACCGCTCACCGAGACACCGCCTCGACGAAGATAGTCATCTCGGGTGGGTTCGGTGCAGGCAAGACGACGTTCGTCGGCGCGGTGTCGGAGATCATGCCGCTGCGGACCGAAGCCCTGGTGACCAACGCCTCGCAGGGACTCGACGGTCTTGCCGCCACGCCGATGAAGAACACCACGACGGTGGCGATGGACTTCGGCCGCATCACGCTGGCCGAGGACCTCGTGCTCTACCTGTTCGGTACGCCCGGTCAGCGACGGGTCTGGTTCATGTGGGACGACCTGGTACGCGGGGCCATCGGCGCGGTCATCCTGGTCGACGTCCGGCGGTTGCAGGACAGCTTCGCTGCGGTCGACTTCTTCGAGGCGCGAAATCTGCCATTCCTCATCGCGATAAACGAATTCGACGAAGGGCGCAGGCATCCCCCGCACGAGGTGCGCAAGGCGCTGGCACTGGCCGACCACATCCCGGTGGTCACCGTCGACGCGCGCGACCGGCATTCGGCGCGGGCAGCACTGATCGCCATCACCGAGTACTCGTTGATGAACCTCAGCTCGCTGCCCGGCTGATACGTGGCCGACATCGACGAGCAGTGGGTGGACCGGGAGTTCGAAGGACACGATTTTCGCGACGAGGACCTCAGCCGGTTGCGCACCGAACGCGTGGTGTTCACCGAGTGTGACTTCACCGGGGTGAACCTGTCCGAGTCCGAGCACGCGGGTTCGGCGTTCCGCAACTGCAACTTCCGCCGGGCGTCGCTGATGCACAGCACGTTCCAATACTGCAGCTTGCTCGGATCGGTGTTCACCGAGAGTCGGATCCGTCCGGTGACGTGGGTAGAGGTCGACCTGACGCTGGCGGTCCTGGGTGGCTGCGACCTGCGCACGATGGACCTGTCGGACTGCCGGCTACGGGAGGCCAGCCTCGTCGGCGCCGACCTTCGCAAGGCGGTGCTGCGCCGGGCGGACCTCACCGGCGCCCGCACACAGGACGCCCGCCTCGACGACGCCGATCTGCGCGGGGCGCGCGTTGACCCGACGTTCTGGACGACGGCCAAACTGCGGGGCGCCAAGATCGACATCGACCAGGCCGTCTCCTACGCCGCCGCACAGGGCTTGGACATCCACGGCGGCTGACGGTTTACCCGTCGGCGCCGGTGGAGCGTCAGCCGGACTTGAGCCGGATCTTGAACCGCACGAAGCTCAGGTAGAAGATCGACAGCGCGGCCAGCATCGCCATGTTGAGGAACCAAGCTCCCGACGTGTGCTTCCACAGCGCGTCGTCGGGAACGATGGGTGGCTTCACCAGGTCGGTGAGTCCCACTGTCGACGCCGTCGCCGCGAAGCCCCAGCGGGCGGGGGTGACCCACGACATCTGGTCGAGCGGGATCCGGCCCGTGACCGGGATCATGCCGCCGGAGAACACCAGCTGCGACATGATCGCGACGACGAGTAGCGGCATGATCTGGTCGCTGGTCTTCGCCAACGCCGACAGCGCGAAGCCGACCGTCGCCGCGCAGACGGTCGCGGCGGCCATGCCGAGGAACAGCTCTATCGTGGCGGCGGTCTCGGAGGAGCCGAGCACCAACCCGCCATTCTTGGGCGGGCCGACGCCGATGAGCGTTATTGCCGTCACGATTCCGGACTGCACGATCGCGAACACCGAATAGATGCAGACCTTGGCCAGCAGATAGGCGGTAGTCGACAACCCGACCGCCTGTTCGCGCAGGAAGATCGCGCGCTCGCCGATGAGGTCGCGGATGGTCAACGCCGTGCCCATGAAGATGGCGCCGACGTTCATCAGCACCAGCACCTGCCCCGGCTGGTTGGGGGCGTCGCTGAGCTTGTCTGGAAGACCGAAGCCGGTGGCGCCGGGCACGGACAGAGACAGCACGCCCATGATGAACGGCAGCAGTGCCAGGAAGACGAAGTAGCCGCGGTCGGAGACGATCAACCGGATCTGGCGTCGCCCAATCGTGGAGAACTGCCGGATGAGGCTGGTCTTGGCCGGCTCACCGAGGTCGGTGGGCTGCTCGATGGGCGGGACCGGCGGGGGTGGTCCCGTCTGCGCCAGATAGCGAGCCTTGGCCGCCTCCGGATCACCGGCGACGGTGCTGAAGATGTCGGCCCAGTTCGTCGTACCCATGGCCGGGCCGATCTGGCTCGGCGGCCCGCAGAACGCGGTCTTGCCGCCGGGCGCCAGCAGCAGCACCTGATCGCAGACGTCCAGATAGGTCAGGGAGTGGGTAACCACCAACACCACGCGACCGGCGTCGGCCAGTTGCCGCAGCATCGTCATGACCTGGCGGTCCAGCGCGGGATCCAGGCCGGAGGTCGGCTCGTCGAGGATCAGCAGCGACGGCCCCGTCAGCAATTCGAGTGCCACCGACGCGCGCTTGCGCTGCCCGCCCGACAGCTTGTCCACCCGGGTGTCGAGGTGCTTGGTCATCTCGAGCTCTTCGAGCACCTCGTTGACGACCTGTTCACGGTCGGCCTTGGTGGTGTCGGGTGGCAGCCGCAGTTCGGCGGCGTACATCAAGGCCTGCCTGACGGTCAGCTGGCCGTGCACCACGTCGTCCTGCGGGACCATGCCGATTCTGCTTCGCAGGGAGGCGTATTCGGCGTGGATGTTGTGGCCTTCGAAGCTGACCGTGCCGCTGGTCGGGTGGGTGTAACCGGCCACCAGTCGGGCGAACGTCGACTTACCGGCACCCGACGGTCCGATGACGGCCGTCAACATGCCCGGCCGCGCGGTCAGCGAGATGTTGTCCAGCAGCGTCTTGTTGCCCTCGATGGTCCATGTGACGCCGTGCACTTCGAGGCCGCCGGTGCGCGTCGCCGCCTCGGTTTCGCTGCGGCGGGCCAGCGTGCCCCCCGCGAAGACGAGGTCGACGTTGCCGATGGTGACCACGTCGCCGTCGCGCAGCATCGCGGAGTCAACCCGCGCGCCGTTGACGAAAGTCCCGTTGATGCTGCGGTTGTCCCGGATCTCGGTGCCACTAG
>JAVRPF010000759.1:0-4917 GCA_032162385.1 Mycobacterium sp. | reverse complement strand
AGGCAAGCGGATTCGGCACCATGTGCCGGGCCGACGACGACGCGGTGACGGTGGCGACCACCAGTGGACGGCCGATCGCCGACTTCGAGCTCGCGATCGCCGAAGGGACCGGTGAGGTTCTGCTGCGGGGTCCGAACGTCATGCTGGGCTACCTCGACGACCCCGATGCGACGGCCAACACGATCGACGGGGACGGCTGGCTGCACACCGGCGACATCGGAACCCTCGACGACAGCGGCAATCTACGCATCACCGACCGGCTCAAGGACATGTACATCTGCGGCGGCTTCAACGTCTATCCCGCCGAGATCGAACAGGTGCTGGCCCGCCTCGACGGAGTTGCGGACTCGGCGGTGATCGGTGTGCCCGACGAGCGACTCGGCGAGGTCGGCAAGGCCTTCATCGTGCTCAAGCCCGGCGCCCAGCTCGACGAACACGCCGTGATCGCCTACACCCGTGAGCATCTGGCGAACTTCAAGACCCCACGCTCGGTGGCATTCATCGACGCCCTGCCGCGCAACCCTGGAGGCAAAGTGGTCAAACCGCAACTGCGAGAGATGGCTGGGTAGATCCCACATGGATTTGCACTTCGACGACGACACCGAGGAGTTCCGGGCCGAGGTCCACGACTTCCTCGCTGCCAACACGTCGCACTTCCCGACCAAGTCGTATGACACCGCCGAAGGCTTCGAACAGCATCGACACTGGGACAAGGTGCTGTTCGATGCCGGCCTGTCGGTGATCACCTGGCCCAAGGAGTACGGCGGGCGTGACGCCACCCTGCTGCAGTGGATCGTCTACGAGGAGGAGTATTTCCGCGCGGGCGCACCAGGTCGGGCCAGCGCCAACGGCACGTCGATGCTGGCGCCGACGCTGTTCGCGCACGGCACGAAGGACCAACAGATCCGCGTGCTGCCCAAGATGGCCAGCGGCGAGGAGATCTGGGCGCAGGCCTGGTCGGAGCCCGAGTCGGGCAGCGACCTGGCCTCGCTGCGTTCGACGGCCACCAGGACCGACGGCGGCTGGAAGCTCAACGGCCAGAAGATCTGGAGCTCGCGGGCGCCGTTCGGCGAGAGGGCGTTCGGGCTGTTCCGCTCCGACCCCGATGCGCAACGCCACCGCGGGCTGACCTACTTCATGTTCGACCTCAAGGCCGACGGCATCACGGTGCGGCCGATCGCGCAGCTCGGTGGCGACACCGGGTTCGGCGAGATCTTCCTCGACGACGTCTTCGTGCCCGACGAGGACGTGATCGGTGAGGCGAACGATGGCTGGCGCGCCGCGATGAGCACGTCGAGCAACGAGCGCGGCATGTCGCTGCGCAGTCCGGCCCGCTTCCTCGCACCCGCCGAGCGGTTGGTGGAACTGTGGAAAGACCTGCCGGCCCACTCCGCTGCAATCTTCACCGACCGCGTCGCGGATGCCTGGATCAAGGCGCAGGCCTACCGATTGCACACGTTCGGCACCGTGACACGGCTGGCCGGCGGCGGTGAGCTTGGCGCGGAGTCGTCGGTCACCAAGGTGTTCTGGTCGGACCTCGATGTCGCGCTGCACCAGACGGCGCTGGATCTTCGCGGTGCCGATGCCGAACTCGCCGACTCGTGGACCGACGGCCTGCTGTTTGCGCTGGGCGGCCCGATCTACGCCGGCACCAACGAGATTCAGCGCAACATCATCGCCGAGCGGCTTCTGGGACTGCCCCGCGAGAGTCAGGGGCAGGCGAAGTGAACTTCGAGATAGACGAACAACAGCGCGACTTCGCCGCCAGCATCGACGCGGCCCTCGGATCCGCCGACGTGCCGGCCGCGGTGCGGGCGTGGTCCGCAGGCGATACCGGCCCCGGCCGAAAGGTGTGGGCCACGCTGAGCCATCTGGGCGTGACGGCACTGGCGGTGGCCGAAGAGTTCGACGGCATCGAGGCCCACCCTGTCGACCTGGTGGTGGCTGTCGAACGGCTGGGCTACTGGGGTGTGCCCGGTCCCGTCGCCGAATCCATCGCCGTGGCACCAGTTCTGCTGGCCAGCCAGAAAGAGGGGGCCGAGCGCAGCGCCGGGCTGGCGTCGGGTGAGCTGATCGCGACGGTCGCGATGCGGCCACACACACCGAGGGCCGTCGACGCCGACACCGCGGGCCTGATCCTGGTGGCCGGCGACGGTCAGGTCCGCGACGGCACCGCGGGTGACAAGCAAGAGTCCGTCGACCCGGCGCGCCGGTTGTTCGACGTCACCGCGGTCGGCGAGGCGCAGAACGCTGACACCGCAAAGGCTTTCGAGTTCGGCGCGCTGGCCACCGCAGCCCAGTTGATTGGTGCCGGCCAGGCCATGTTGGACGCGTCGGTGGAGTACGCCAAGCAACGCAGCCAGTTCGGCCGCGTGATCGGCTCCTACCAGGCGATCAAGCACAAGCTCGCCGACGTCTACATCGCGGTCGAGTTGGCCCGCCCGCTCGTCTACGGCGCTGCGCTGTCCCTTGCGGACGGGTCACCGGACACCGCACGCGACGTGAGCGCCGCCAAGGCCGCCGCGTCGGAAGCGGCATTGCTCTCGGCGCGCTCGTCGCTGCAGACGCACGGCGCCATCGGCTTCACGCAGGAGCACGACCTGTCCCTGTTGCTGTTGCGGGTGCAGGCGCTGCGCTCGGCGTGGGGCGACCCGACCTGGCACCGGCGCCGAGTTCTGGAGGCCTTGTGAGCGACGAACGGGATCTGTTGCGCGACACCGTCGCCGTGCTGATCGAGAAGCATGCGTCTCCGGAGGCGGTGCGCGCGGGCATGGCATCGGAACGTGGTTTCGATGAGTCGCTGTGGAAGCTGTTGTGCGAGCAGGTCGGTGCGGCCGCGCTCGTCGTGCCCGAGGAACTGGGCGGTGCGGGCGGCGAATTCGGCGACGCCGCCGTGGTGCTCGAGGAGCTCGGCAAGAGCCTGGTGCCGACGCCGTTGCTCGGCACCACGCTGGCCGAGCTGGCTCTGCTGGCCGCGGACGTACCCGATGCCGACACCCTGGAGAAGCTCGCCGAGGGAACGTCGATCGGTGCCGTCGTGTTCGACGCCCAGTACGTGATCAACGGCGACGTTGCCGACGTGGTGATCGGAGTCGAGAACGGCCAGCTCACCCGCTGGACGAATGTCGTGTCACATCCCACGACGACGATGGATCCCACCCGTCGGCTGGCGCGGATCGAAGCGCAGGACACCGTCCCGATCGGAACCGACCCCGGGCTGGCCGACACCGCGGCGATCCTGTTGGCCGCCGAGCAGATCGGCGCCGCGGGCCGCTGCCTGGATCTGACCGTGGCATATACCAAGGATCGGGTTCAGTTCGGCAGGCCGATCGGCAGTTTCCAGGCACTCAAGCACCGGATGGCCGACCTTTACGTCAAGGTGCAGGCGGCGCGTGCGGTGGTCAACGAGGCGGTCGCGGACCCGACGCCCACGTCGGCCGCCCTGGCCCGGGTCGCGGCCAGCGAAGCGTTCAGCGACGTCGCGGCCGAGGCCGTCCAGATGCACGGCGGCATCGCGATTACCTGGGAACACGACATCCAGCTGTACTTCAAGCGGGCCCACGGCAGCGCCCAACTACTCGGGCCGCCTCGGGAGCATCTGCGCCGGCTCGAAGCCGAGGTGCTCTAACCTGGCGGCGGTGAGCACTCCGGACGGTCGCGTGGCGCTGCGCGCGGGGATTCCGCCCTTCTACGTGATGGACGTGTGGCTGGCCGCGGCGGAGCGCCAGCGTTCGCACGGCGACCTGGTGAATCTGTCGGCCGGGCAGCCCGGCGCCAAGGCACCCGCGCCGATTCGTGCGGCCGCCGCCGACGCGCTGGCCAACGACAACCTCGGGTACACCGTGGCGCTGGGCATCCACGAACTGCGCGAGGCGATCGCAGCGTCCTACGACGACCGGCACGACATCACCGTCGAGCCCGACGACGTCGTCGTCACCACCGGGTCGACGGGCGGCTTCCTGCTGGCCTTCCTGGCGTGCTTCGACGTCGGTGACCGCGTCGCCGTGACCAGCCCCGGCTATCCCTGTTACCGCAACATCCTGTCGGCGCTCGGCTGCGAGGTGGTCGAGGTGCCGTGCGGGCCCGACACCCGTTTTCAGCCGACGGTCGAGATGCTCGCCGACATCAGCCCACCCATCAAGGGCGTGGTGATCGCCAGCCCGGCCAACCCGACCGGGACCGTGATCCCGCCCGCCGATCTTGCCGCCATCGCCACCTGGTGCGCCGACTCCGGCGTGCAGTTGGTCAGCGACGAGATCTACCACGGACTGGTGTATCCCGGTGCGCCGCCGACGAGTTGCGCGTGGGAGACGTCGCGCGACGCGATCGTGGTGAACAGCTTCTCGAAGTACTTCGCCATGACCGGCTGGCGACTCGGCTGGCTGCTGGTGCCGCGGCCGCTGCTGCGCGCCGTCGACCGCCTGACCGGGAACTTCTCGATCTGCCCGCCCACGCTGCCACAGAAGGCCGCCGTCGCCGCGTTCACGCCGGAATCGATCGTGGAGGCCGATGCTCTGGTGGAGCAGTACGCGGTCAACCGTGAGCTCTTGCTGCGGGGACTGCCGGCGATCGGCCTCGACCGGTTGGCCCCGGCGGACGGCGCGTTCTACGTCTACGCCGACATCTCGGACTACTCCACCGATTCGCTGGAGTTCTGCGCAAAACTGTTGGCCGACACCGGGGTTGCGATCGCACCGGGCATCGACTTCGACACCGTGCACGGCGGTGCATACGTGCGGTTGTCGTTCGCCGGCCCGACCTCCGACATCACGGAGGCGCTGCGCCGGATGGGCGAGTGGTTTAGGCGAAGCCGCTACCAGAAGGGGGGCGGTTCGTAGTTGGCGGCCAGCCAGGCTCGGCGTTGGCGTTCTTCTTCGGCGATGAGTTCGGTGCGTTGGCGGCGTTCGGCGTTGATGC
>JAVRPF010000758.1:0-4793 GCA_032162385.1 Mycobacterium sp. | reverse complement strand
GCGAGTTCCTTCGCCCAGCGGTAGTCGGCCTTCCCGGTGGGGGACCGCACCACCTTCGGCGTGCGGATGAACGCCTTGGGGATCTTGTAGCGCGCGATGGACTTCTGACACACCTCGACGAGCTCCTCGTCGGTCGAGTTGCACGATCGCCACGACCTCGCTGCCCCAGCGCTCGGATGGCCGGTCCACGACCACCACGTCGTAGACACCCCGGGTGGGCGGCGACGGCGCGCTAGATAGACCTCCTCGACGAAGATCTTCTCGCCGCCGAGATATCCGAGGGGAATGAGGGCCCAGGGACGTCTGCCCATCGACGACAGGAAGTTGTCGTGCTGGCGCCACAGCACGCCCTTGGGCATGCCGGTGGCGCCGCCGGTGTTGAGGACGTACAGGTCGTCGCCCGACGGTATCGGCATGCCATCAGACGGGCCGCGTGGCGAGGATCGTCTCGTAGTCGACCGCACCGGGCAGCACGGCGTTGCCGGAGTCGTCGCCGACCTGGATGAGCACTTCGAGGGGGCCACCCGCGCGCGGTAGCTGCCGACCATCGCGGTGTGGCAGTCCGAGTCCGACCCACGCCAGGTAGTGCGCGAACCCGTCCACGCGTGCGTCGACGTCGGCGCAGCGGAGCCGCTTGTCGCGCCAGACCAGGAACGTGTGGTCGGGAATCGTCCTCGCGACCGTGCCGAACACATCGGGCAGGTTGAATGACATGCCGTCGCGGTCAGCCAGGGAAGAAGCCGGCCCCCGTCAGCGTGCCCGGCTGCCAGCCCTGCGCCCCGAGACACGCCATCGGGCGGCCGTCGGGCGCCTGAGCGGCCGACTTCGGGCCGGGACACGGCGCACCGATGTCCTGCTGGCCGTACAGCGGGTACGAGGCCACCCAGAATCCGGTGTAGATCGGCGGCCACTGGTTGGGGATCCAGTGGCAGGCCAAGGGTTCCCCGCCGGGTCCGCGACCATAGGTGAACACCTGATAGTTGTCGCACGGCCCGGCAAGTGAGGCGTCGTAGTTCATGCCGGGCACGTCGGACGGGTAGCGGCCCGAGAGGTCCGGATTGTCGTTGCTCGGATCGGCCGCGGCCGACGGCGCCAGGCTGACGGCAGCGGCCGCGACAGCTGTGGCGATCACGAGTTCGCGAATCATGTCGATGGGCCCTCCCTTGGCATTGCGGCAAAGCCTAACGGGTGGGTGCCGGGCGCCGAGCGGTTTCGTGGCCGCTACTCGGGGGAGTCGAGCACGCTCACAGCGATGCCGTAGGGCAGGAACCGCACCTTGCGGGTGGGATCGGTGTTGCTCTTGTTGGCGCGCAACGCGTCGAGTTCTGCTGGGTAGACCTCTTCGATGTGGGCGCCGCCCTCGGCGTCCACGCTGTAGATCGCCCAGACGCCGTCACCGGCCTCCCCAGTGGTCTCCGGCTCCGACTTCGGCCGCCCAGACTGGGTGAACTGATCCAGCAGGGTGGCCCAGCCGGCCCCCTTGCCCAGGCGGTCGAGTGCGTCGCGGAGACCGTCGCCTGCCTCCCGGAACACGCGGTCGAAATCCTCGGGGTCGATGCCGAATGGTCCGTTCTGGCTCATCGCCGCCTCCTTGAAGATTGGTCGTGACGTGGGCTCGCAGTCTGTCACCAGTGTGCGCGTCATCAGCAAAGTTCGCCACGCCGTATACCCCGGCGGCACCTCTGATGGACGATGAGGTCATGCCCGACAACCAGCCCGCCGGCACCGCGCCCACCCGCGCCGAGGTGCTGGCCATCGTCGAGAGGTCGCCCGCGGCCACTGGTGCGCACGACCGGGATGCCTGGGTCGGCCTGTTCACGCCTGGCGGACGAGTCGAGGACCCGGTCGGTGCCAGCCCGCACCGTGGCCGCGTCGCGATCGAACGCTTCTACGACACCTTCGTCGGCCCGCGTGACATCACATTCCACCGCGACACCGACTTCGTCATCGGCAGCACGGTCGTCCGCGACCTGGATCTCGAGGTGTCGATGGCGGACTCGCTGGTGATGCGGATCCCCGCCTACCTGAGATACGACGTCGAAAGAAAGAACGTCGAAGCAAGCGACGGCGAGCTGAGAATCGCTCGGCTGCAAGCGCACTGGGAGCTGCCCGCGATGGTGGTGCAGTTCGCCAGGAGCGGCGTGGCGGCGGTGCCTGCGGGCTTGTCGCTGTCCCGCGGGCTGCTGGCCAACCAAGGTCCCGGGGGAACGGTGGGCTTCCTGTCGGGCTTCCGGGGCGTCGGAGCGCGCGGTAAACGCCACCTGACCGGGTTCCTCGACGACGCATGCGCGGGCGACGAAGTCGCCGTCCGGCGTCGACTCTCCAACCGGGTCCTCATCACGCTGGGCGACGACGACCGGCTCGCGACGTCCGAGTTGGTGAGCCGACTGGCAGGCGCGCACCCCCGCAAGCTGATCGCGGCAGGCAACACGGTCGCGGCCAGGATCGAGTCAGGCGCGCGGCGCCAGGTGCTCGTCGCCGAGATGCGGTCCGGCCCCCTCGCCATCGTCCGGATCCGACTGTTCACCGAGGTCGGCTGATTTCGGCCGCGTTTGCAATGGCTGGTGTCGCGGACGTGAGACGGTTACCACACCATGCCTGACCACGAGTACCTGACCTATGAGGAATTCGGCCGCCGCTTCTTCGAGATCGCCGTCACCGAGGAACGCGTCGGCGACGCGATCGCGGCGATCGCCGGAGACGAGTTCGAGATGGGCCCAATGGGCCAGGGGCCCGGCGGGATCGCCAAGGTCACCGCCAAGGTGAAGGTCCAGACTCCGTCGGTGACCCGCCACGTCGGCGAGCAGATCACGTTCTCGATCCGCATCCCGCTCGAGATCGACATGATCATCGACCTGCGCATCGACAAGCCCCGGTTCATGGTGTTCGGGGAGATCGCACTGCGGGCGTCGGCGCTGGCCGCCGAACCGCTGGTGCTCATGCTCGACGTGCAGAAGCCGCGGCCGTCGGACATCGCGATCCACGTTACGTCGAAGTCGCTACGTGCCGAGCTGCTGCGCATCGTCGCGGGGGTGGACGCAGAGATCAAGCGGTTCATCTCCGCCCACGTGTCCGGCGAGATCGACAGCCCGGGGGCGCGAAAGGCCAAGATCATCGACGTCGGTGGCCAGATCGACGCCGTGTGGACCGGTCCCTGATTCGCTTTCCCGATTGGGCCGAGCACAGGATTCGGACGTAGGCTGTGCCCGTGGCCCCCTCCAAGACCGCTTGCCTCGCCGCCCTGGCGATTGGCGCGTTCAGTGTGGCCGTGTCCTTCGCGGCGCCGGCGCAGGCCGACCCGGCCGACGACGCGTTCATCGATTCGTTGAGCGGTGCCGGGGTCGGCGTCAGCGACCCAGCAGGCGCGGTCGCGCTGGGTCAGTCGGTGTGCCCGATGCTGTCGCAGCCGGGACAGACCGCGGCGGACGCCGCCGCCCAGGTCGCCAACGCTGCCGGCATGTCGCTCGGCCCGGCCACCATGTTCACCGGACTGGCCATCACGGCGTTCTGTCCCGGCGCGGTCGCCGCGATCGGCAACGGGGAGTCGCCGTTACCGCTGGGGCTATTCGGCTTCTGAGTCGACCGACCAGTTACGCACGCCCTCGAGACCCTGCAGGCCGTCAAGGACGGGCCGTTTGGGTCCACGACCGGTTCCGCCTGACAGCCCCCTGAAGTGCCGCCACAGCCACGGCATCAACAGGTTCTGCGCCCACAACCCCTGCGAGTACAGGCGTGACCGGAATCCCGGCTGCACCACGTCGGGACGCGCGTGGGCCCAGTCGTGGTTGCTGCCGGGCAGGCCGAGTGCCTCAGCGGCCGCTGCGGCGAAAAGGGCGTGCCCCCTGGGTGATCCGTGCACGCGGTCGGTGCTCCACGTGTCGGGGTCGGTCATCGACGGGACACCGTAGAGGTCGACGAGCCGGAAGGCGTGCCGGACGGCCGCGGACCGGATCACGTCGTTGATCTCGACCACCCGCCCCGCGATCAGTCGTCCCACCGGGAGGATGCGGGCCAGATCGGGGAACGTCGTCGTGACGACGGTCGCGCCCGATTCGGCGAGCCTGTCGTGCAGGTAGTCCAGATCGGCCAGCGCGCGTTCGAATGTGCGCCCCGGCCGGGTGACGTCATTCATGCCGATGCAGCTGGTGATCAGGTCCGGTTCCATGTCCAGCGCCGCGGGTAATTGGTCGTCGAGGACGTCGCGGATCCGTCTACTCCGCACCGCGAGGTTGGCGTACGCGATACCGGGATGCAGCGTGTCCAGCATGACTGCCAGCCGATCGGCGAAGCCGTACACGCCGGTGTTGTCGTCACCGTCCCACAAACCCTCGGTCTGGCTGTCACCGAGTGCGACATACCGGGAGTAGCCGTCGCAGGATTGACTATCAGCCACGACCGAGACTGTAATCGCGCAGCGCCGGGATGCGCGCTCAGTGGCGCTGGCCCAGCACCGCGTGTCACCCGCGCGTCGGCCAGATCAGGTTGAGCGGACGCCCGATGGCGCTGAGCTGACCGATGACGTCCTCCAGCCGGGATCCGAACTTCTCGGGCCTCGGCCTTATCCGAGGCCCATCACCGCGAACACCCGTTCCTGGATGTCGCGGCGATGGACACGGATCGAGCCGCCGCCGATTTGTTTGCCGTTGCGGACCATGCGGCTCCGAGGGTAGGGGAGCTGACCGTCATCGACGACCGCAACGGCGGCACACTGTTCGGGTTCGACAACGCCGACGGCAACTCCTGGGTTGTGCAGCAGATCAGGGCGTGCCGAGCCGCCGTTGATTCTGGGCTGA
>JAVRPF010000757.1:0-5316 GCA_032162385.1 Mycobacterium sp. | reverse complement strand
TGTTCCTGGACCCGACCCAGACATACAGCTGCGCCTACTTCGAGCGCGACGACATGACTCTCGAGGAAGCGCAGTTCGCCAAGATCGACCTCGCGCTGGGCAAGCTGAGGCTCGAGCCGGGAATGACTCTGCTCGACGTCGGCTGCGGTTGGGGCGCGACGATGCTGCGGGCGATCGAGCGCTACGACGTCAATGTCGTCGGCCTCACGTTGAGCAAGAACCAGGCAGAGCACGTCGAGGAGTCGTTCGCGAAGTCGGACAGCCCGCGCTCCAAGCAGATCCTCCTGCAAGGCTGGGAGCAGTTCAGCGAGCCGGTCGACCGCATCGTCAGCATCGGTGCGTTCGAGCACTTCGGCCACGAACGTTACGACGCATTCTTCACCATGGCCCACGAGGCGCTGCCCGGAGACGGAAACATGTTGCTGCACAGCATCACCGGTCTGCATCCAGATGAGATGCGCGAACGGGGGCTGCCACTGACGTTCGAGTTCGCGCGATTCCTCAAGTTCATGCTGACCGAGATCTTCCCCGGCGGACGCCTGCCCTCGATAAAGATGGTGGAGGAACGCGCGACGGCCGGTGGGTTCCAGGTCACGCGAGTCCAGTCGTTGCAGCCCCATTACGCCAAGACCCTCGATGTGTGGGCCGCGGAGTTGGAGGCCCACCGGGACGAGGCCGTCGCGATCCAGTCGCAGGATGTGTACGACAAGTACATGAAGTACCTCACCGGATGCGCCGACATGTTCCGTGTCGGCTACATCGACGTCAATCAGTTCACGCTGGAGAAGTAGGCCTACTCGGCGAGGCTCTTGCTGAAGAAGACCCGCCGGTAGCCGTCCTGAATGCCGCGGCCGGTCTCGCGGTAGCCGTGCCGCGGATAGAACACCAGGTTCTCGGTCATCGCCTCGTTGGTGCACAGCCGCACCTCGGTCAGTCCCTGCTCGGCGGCGTCGCGTTCCGCTCGCTCCAGCAGCACGCGGCCGTGACCGCCGCCCTGTGCGGCGGGTGCCACAGCGATGCTCTCCAGGAGCAGGTGGTCCCCGTGGTTGTGGGTGACCAGCACGGCGGCGATGGCGTCCCGTCGCTCGACGACCCAGATCCGAGATTCCACGAGCAACGCTGCGTAGTCGGCGATCATCGGGGCAGGCGGCTTCCCGATGCGTTCGACGTACTTGCCGAACGCCTCCTTGACGAGTCCCTCGATCGCGTCGACGTCGTTCTTCGTCGCGCGCCGCAGCAGGGGCTCATCCATCCCGGTGAGCGTAGTCGGCGGCTAGGCGGCGGCGTTGCCCTCGGATGCGGTGTTGCCCGCGGTTTCACTACCGGTGGGCGAGCCCGTGGTGGCGGTCCCGGTGGTGGTGGTCCCGGTGGTCGTCGTGGTGGTGGTCGTGGTGGTCGTCGTCCCGCCGCTGCCGGTGGGCGAGCTGTCGGTGGCCTCGCCCGGGGTGACCTTGTTGCCGTCCGACGTCACCGTCGGATGCAGTCCGTTGCCGGTCGGGTTCGAGGTCGGGTTCGAGGTCGGGATGGTCGCGACCGACGCCGTTGTGGCCGCCGATGTCGTCGAGGACTTCGAAGAGGTACTCGGCGGAGTGGAGTCGACCTTGACCACGGGGTCTGGTCTAGGCGCGACGGCTAACAGGCGTGCTGCGTTCGGTCCGCCGGTGTCCACTGCCGGGATCGAGGGCCGGTTTGACGTTCTGATTCGGCGGGCTGATCGCCGCCTGGCCGCCGCTCAGCAGGTTCCCCGCACCTTGGGCGAGCGCCCCTGGCACCGCACCGATTGCCTCGAGGATCTTCCCCGGCGGGGTGATGAGCGAAAACGGCGTCGGCGTGCCGGGATTCGCGTAGGTGCGGTCGGTGTAACTCATGTCGATGAAGACCCGCAGCAGCGGTTCGATGGCACTGAGCACCGGTTCGGTGAGGGGCGTCAGGAACACCGCCCCCGCCAGTTCACGCACTGGTCCCAGTAGGGGCAGATGCTGGGAGTACACCAGGACGTACGTGTCGGTGCCGCCGGCAGTGTTGTGCACACTGGTGACCGCAGCGGGGGTGGTGCCCGGCACGATGGCGTCGTAGACCTCGTCCGGGTGGGAGTAACGCACCGCCAACGCGGTGTTGATCAGAGCAAGCGGGTTGAAGTAGGCCGGGAAGTCGGCGTACGGGTCGTACTCCATCGCGACGTACGTGGTGGGGTACCGCGTCGCCTCCCCGGCGCCCATCGCGTCGGTGATACCCGGAATCGCGAAGCCGGGGAATCGTCCGTAGATGCCGCCGTTGGGGGCGAACGGCGACGCGATCTGCAAGAACGTGAGTTGGGTGGCGGGCGGTGCGCTCCCCGGCGCGAGGGCCTGCAGGTTCCGACGCTCCTTCTCGACGACCAGCGTCCCCTCCGAATAGCCTGCGACGATCAGGAACGGCTCGCCGGCCCTGGACGTGATGGCCAGGTGCATCACGGGAACGCCGGCATCCCGGCTCGCCGCCAGGTCGAGACCCGCTGGATATGGCGACCCGAAGTAGCCGTAGCCAAGCGGTACCACCGTGCCGTTCAGCTTGTTCGGCACCCGTATACCCGTCGTGTCGCCGAGGCCGCCGACGCCGATGACGGTGTTGGTGAGCTGCACCAACAGGTTGCTGTTGGTGGCGTGTCCGAGCACCAACGCACTGGAGATGCCCGCCTCAGCCCCGCCGGCCAGAACCGCCTTGCGGGTCATGCGTTTCTTCGGCGTCCGGTGCTTTGCCCTGGGCACTCCTTCGTTCCCAGTTCCACCCCTAGGTGCGTTGGCCGGACAGTACCGCAGAGCTGGCACGTTCCATGGCGGAATCCATACCGTCGTCGGTGCCCGCCACGCGTTAGCTGAACGAAGCGGGGGCGCTCCGGTGGGACGCCGCCGCCTGGTGCGCTGTGTAGCCCTGAACTAGGGGCAGGTGACCTCTATCTCGAACGGCTTGGTCACCGGGGCCATCGGGTTGGCCATGTCGATACCCGTCGCGCTTCCGCTGATCTTGTAGGTGCTGCCACTCTTCTCGGCCTTGGCTTCACCCGCGCCGGGCCCTACCGCCAGCGTGACGCCGTTGACGTTGCCCAGGCCGACTGAGGTGACGGTGGGCGAGTCGCCGTCGCTGACCACCGCGGCGATGCCGGTGCCCGCATCGCCGATCGCGATGTTCATGTTTCCACCCATGGCGGCGCACGCGACTGAACCTGCGACGTTCTGATCCTGCCCGTCGATGGTGACCTTGGTACCGCCGCCGCTCGGAGCGGCTGTGGCGCTCGCCGACGCCGTGGCGGAGGCGGAGCTTTCCGCCGAGCTGGACGAGCTCGACGATGACTTCTTGTCGCCCGATGAACAGCCTGACAGGCCGGCGATGACGATCGCCGCACCACCCACTGCGACCAGCAACCCACGCTTCACGACTGCACTCCTTTGTCATTGCGACCAGTCAAGATCAACGGATCGTCCTGAGTACTATGGCCCGCCTATCGGCCCCGGTCCCGAGTTTGCCGAAAAATTCGCCTGGGATCGGCTGGCGGGCGGCTGTCGGCCAACCTGTGAAATGGCTCAGCAGATCAGCAGGCGACCTTGATCGCGAAGGTGCCGTTGGTCCGGAAACTCGGGTTGTCGGTGGCGAACCCGTCAGCGGTGCCTGTGATGTCGTAGGTGCGCCCGGTCATCGTGACCGTGGCCTCGCCGCCGAGCCCGGCGTTGTAACTGCCCGTGAAGCCACCGAGGTTGTGGATGCTGACCGATTCGGCGGTGAGCTCGCCTTTGTTGGACACCAGCGCCGTGACGCCTGACTCGCCGTCGCCGGTGGTGATCGTGGTCAACGGTCCCGCGGCGCTACAGGCGACCGCGTCGGTGGAAGCCGCGTTGGCGTCGTCGACGGTGACCGCGGCGGTGCCGATCACCAGGGTGCCCGGCTGCGGTTTGGCTGGTGGCGGCGACGAGCAGCCGGCGACGGCGGCGAGTATGGCCAACGCGGCAGCGGTCAAGACGATGCGCATGGTGTGAGAATCTACAGCGGTGAACGCATCCTCCCCGGAATTCTTCGAGGTTGAGGCTGAATTACCCGGACGGTCCGGACGCGTCGGCGTGATCCACACGCCACACGGCGACATCCACACCCCCGCGTTCATCGCCGTCGGTACCAAGGCCACGGTCAAGTCGGTGCTGCCCGAAACCATGAAAGACGTTGGCGCGCAGGCAGTCCTGGCCAATGCCTATCACCTGTATCTGCAGCCCGGACCCGACGTCGTCGATGAGGCCGGCGGGTTGGGCGCCTTCATGAACTGGCCTGGACCCACCTACACCGACAGTGGCGGCTTTCAGGTGCTGTCGCTGGGTGCGGGGTTCCGCAAGGTCCTGGCGATGGATGTCGACCGCGTGCAGGCCGACGACGTGATCGCCGAGGGCAAGGAGCGCCTGGCGCGGGTCGATGACGACGGCGTGACTTTCCGGTCGCACCTGGACGGCTCGACCCACCGGTTCACTCCGGAGGTTTCCATCGGCATCCAGCATCAGCTCGGTGCCGACATCATCTTCGCGTTCGACGAGCTGACCACGCTGGTGAACACCCGCGGATACCAGGAGCAGTCGGTTCGGCGTACCCACGACTGGGCGGTCCGGTGCCTGGCCGAACACCGTCGGCTCACCGAGAAGCGCCACGGCAAGCCCCGGCAGGCGTTGCTCGGCGTGGTGCAGGGCGCTCAGTACGAGGACCTGCGTCGCCAGGCCGCGCGCGGGCTGACCGAGATCGTCGACGACGACGGTCGCGGCTTCGACGGCTACGGCATCGGCGGGGCCCTGGAGAAGCAGAACCTCGCGACCATCCTCGGCTGGGTCACCGACGAACTGCCCGACGACAAGCCACGCCACCTGCTCGGCATCAGCGAACCCGATGATCTGTTCGCCGCCGTGGCGGCCGGCGCGGACACCTTCGACTGCGTGTCGCCGTCCCGGGTGGCCCGCAACGCCGCGGTGTACTCGGCGACCGGGCGCTACAACATCTCCGGCGCCCGGTACCGCCGGGACTTCACGCCCATCGACGCCGAATGCGACTGCTACACCTGTGCCAACTACACGCGTGCCTACATCCACCACCTGATCAAGGCAAAGGAGATGCTGGCCTCGACGCTGTGCACGATCCACAACGAGCGCTTCGTGATTCGGCTCGTCGACCGGATCCGCGAGTCGATCGTCGCCGGCGAGTTCGACGACCTTCGCGAGCACGTGTTGGGCCGCTACTACCACTAGTGAGCCCGCGGCGATGAGCGCTTGCGCGAAGAGCAGATCGGCACCGTCTTCAACGCGTACACAA
>JAVRPF010000756.1:0-3742 GCA_032162385.1 Mycobacterium sp. | reverse complement strand
TGGCCGCAGGCCGGGCAGATGAACAGCGTCACCGCGCCGCTGATCACGTTCACGCCGGTCACCATGTCGGTGACGGTGCCCTGCGACCTGATTCGGGACATGCCGCCGACGGGCGGCATGGTGCTCGGCACCGCACCCGCCGACGGCAAGCAGGCCGCGCTCAACGCACTGTTCGTCAACGTGAGCAGCACGCGCGTCGACGTCACCGACCGCAACGTGGTGATCTCCAGCGTGCCCCGGGCGCGGGTGGCCGGAACCGGCACTGTCCCAGGATGTTCGAGCATCGAGATCACCTCGTCGGAGGCAGGCACGTTCGCCACCTTCGTCGGCCTGACCTTCGCCTCGGGCCCTGACCTCGGAAAGCCGCTGCGCAGCGGATTCGCCGATCCGAACCTGCGACCGTCGGTCGTCGGGGTGTTCACCGATCTGACCGGTGCGGCGCCGCAAGGACTTTCACTGTCGGCGACCATCGACACCCGGTACACCACCAAGCCGACCGCGCTGAAGCTGACCGCGATGGTGCTGGCCATCGTGGCAACCATCGTCGCGCTGATCGCACTCTGGCGCATGGATCAACTCGACGGCAGACGCATGCGCCGGGTGATCCCGTCGCGGTGGCGGACGTTCACCGCGGTGGACGGCGTGGTGGTCGGTGGCTTCCTGGTCTGGCACGTGATCGGCGCCAACTCGTCCGACGACGGCTACATCCTGCAGATGGCCCGCATCGCCGACCATGCCGGCTACATGTCGAACTACTTCCGCTGGTTCGGCAGCCCAGAGGACCCGTTCGGCTGGTACTACAACCTGCTGGCGCTGATGACCCACGTCAGCGACGCCAGCATCTGGATCAGGCTGCCCGACCTGGTCTGCGCACTGGTGTGCTGGCTGCTGCTGTCCCGCGAGGTGCTGCCCCGGCTGGGGCCCGCCGTGTCGACGAGTCGAGCCGCGTTGTGGGCGGCGGGCCTGGTGCTGCTGGCGGCGTGGATGCCGTTCAACAACGGCCTGCGACCCGAGGGCCAGATCGCCGCCGGCGCGCTGATCACCTACGTCCTGATCGAGCGGGCGATCATCTCCGGCCGGCTCACCCCGGCGGCGCTGGCGGTCACGACGGCGGCGTTCACGCTCGGCATCCAGCCGACCGGCCTGATCGCCGTCGCCGCACTGCTGGCCGGTGGCCGGCCGCTGCTGCGCATCCTGGTGCGGCGGCACCGCGTGGTCGGCACCTGGCCGCTGGTGTTGCCGCTGCTGGCCGCGGGCTTCGTGATCCTCACCGTGGTGTTCGCCGACCAGACCCTGGCAACGGTGTTGGAGGCCACCAGGATTCGCACCGACGTCGGCCCGAGCCAGCCGTGGTACACCGAGAACCTGCGGTACTACTACCTGTTCCTGCCGACCGTCGACGGCTCGCTGTCGCGGCGGTTCGGGTTCTTCATCACCGCGCTGAGCCTGTTCGCGTCACTCTTCATCATGTTGCGGCGCAAGCGGGTTCCCGGCATCGCGCGCGGCCCGGTGTGGCGACTGATGGGCGTCATCTTCGGGACGATGTTCTTCCTGATGTTCACCCCGACCAAGTGGGTACACCACTTCGGGCTGTTCGCCGCCGTCGGCGCGGCCATGGCCGCGGTGGCCACCGTGCTGGTGTCGCGGGCGGTGTTGCACTCAGCGCGCAACCGGATGGCGTTCACCGCCGCCGTGCTGTTCCTGCTGGCGCTGTGCTTCGCCACCACGAACGGCTGGTGGTACGTATCCAGTTATGGCGTGCCGTTCAACAATGCGATGCCGAAGATCGCCGGGATGACGGTTAGCACGATCTTCTTCGCGTTGTTCGTCATCGCCGCACTGGGGGCGTTCTGGCTGCACTTCGCGCCACGCGATCGACCCGAGAGCCGGTTGGCGCGATTGGTGACGGCTGCGCCCATTCCGGTCACCGCCGGGTTCATGGTGGTGGTGTTCGTCGGGTCGATGCTCGCCGGGGTGGTGCGGCAGTACCCGACCTACTCCAATGCCTCGTCCAATCTTCGCGCGTTGGCGGGTAGCTGCGGCCTGGCCGACGACGTACTGGTCGAACCGGACTCCAACGACGGCTTCCTCAATCCCCTGCCTGGCCCTTACGGTCCGCTCGGACCGCTCGGCGGGGTGAGCCCGGTCGGGTTCACGCCCAACGGCGTGCCGGAGCACATCGTCGCCGAGGCGATCCGGCTGACCAACCCCGCGCCGGGCACCGACTACGACTGGGACGCGCCGGTCAAGCTCACCTCACCGGGAGTCAACGGGTCCACGGTGCCGCTGCCCTACGGGCTGGACCCGAAGCGGGTGCCGCTGGCCGGCACGTACGTCCAAGGCGCGCAACAGGAGAGTCGCCTGGCGTCGGCGTGGTATCAGCTGCCAAATGGGGGTAAGCCCGACGATGCGCATCCGCTGGTGGTCGTGACCGCCGCGGGCAACATCACAGGCAACAGCGTGTTCAACGGCCACACCGCGGGCCAGACGGTCGCATTGGAGTACGCGCGGCCAGGACCGGACGGTGCGCCCGTGCCTGCGGGCCGGGTGGAGCCCTACGACCTCGGGCCCATTCCGTCCTGGCGCAACCTGCGTTACGCCCGGTCCGACATTCCGGCCGACGCGACGGCGGTGCGCCTGGTCGCCGAGGACCTGTCGCTGACCCCGGGCGACTGGATCGCGGTGACACCGCCGCGGGTTCCCGAACTGCGTTCGGTGCAGGAGTACGTCGGGTCGGACCAGCCGGTGTTGATGGACTGGGCGGTGGGCCTGGCCTTCCCGTGCCAGCAGCCGATGCTGCACGCCAACGGCGTCACCGAGGTCCCGAAGTTCCGCATCACGCCGGACTACAACGCCAAGAAGCTGGACACCGACAGCTGGGAGGACGGCCTGAACGGCGGCCTCCTTGGCATCACCGACCTGCTGCTGCGGGCCCACGTGATGGCCACGTACCTGTCGCACGACTGGGGCCGCGACTGGGGCTCGCTGCGCAAGTTCGACACCGTCGAAGACGCGCAACCCGCCCAGATCGATCTCGGCGTCGCGACCCGCAGCGGGTTGTGGAAGCCGGGGCAGATCCGGATCAAGCCGTGACCGATACCGTCCGCATCGGACGCGCGGCGGTGACCCGCGTGGTGGAGACGCGGCTCGAGATGCGGACCTCGCTGTTCGCCGCGACGCCGCCCGAAGCATGGCAGGACGACGCCGACCTTCTGGACCCTGCGTTCTGGGACGCGCAAACCGATCAGTGGAAGATCGCGATGCAGACCTGGGTGGTCCAGGTCGACGGGCTGACGGTGTTGGTGGACACCGGGGTGGGAAACGACCGTGACCGGCCGCAAATGCCGCCGGTTGATCACTTGAGCACCGACTTCCTCGACGCGCTGCGCGCCGCGGGCGTCGATCCCGCGAACGTCGACGTCGTGGTCAACACGCACCTGCACACCGACCACGTCGGCTGGAACACCCACCGGGTCGACGGCAAGTGGGTACCGACGTTCCCGAACGCGCGATACCTGATGCCAGAGGCGGACTACCGATTCCTCGGCCCCGACGGGCCGGGCGCCGACGAAGACGGCCTGTTTGCCCGCGTCGAGCCACAACACCGACGACCCCGGCGTATGGCCGGGCGCGGGCCGTAGCCGCAGCGACTCGCTGATCTGAAGGTCGTCTGACCACAACTCCGTCTGAGCCTCGACCGGAAATATGCTGTCGTCGAACAGGATTCGCCTGCCTTCGTCGG
>JAVRPF010000755.1:0-3004 GCA_032162385.1 Mycobacterium sp. | reverse complement strand
CCGAGGAATTGCAGTCGCTGCGAAGCGAATTCGACGCCGTGATCTGTGAAGGTGCGGGCTCTCCTGCCGAGATCAACCTGCGCGCAACCGATCTGGCCAACATGGGGCTGGCGCGCGCAGCCGACATGCCCGTCGTGCTGGTCGGCGACATCGACCGCGGTGGGCTGCTCGCGCACCTGTTCGGCACCGTCGCCGTCCTCGAACCCGACGACCAGCGCCTCATCGCCGGATACGTCGTCAACAAATTCCGCGGCGATCCCGCCCTATTGGCACCCGGGCTGGACCAGTTGCAGCGTTTGACCGGCAGGCCGACCTACGGCGTCATCCCGTACAGCGACGGATTGTGGCTGGACGCCGAGGACTCGCTGTCCGCCCGTGCCCATCACGCGGTGGGGCAGGCGCAACCACCGCGTGGTGCGGAGTGGCTGAGGGTGGCGGCCGTCCGGTTGCCGCGCATCTCGAACTCCACCGACGTCGAGGCGCTGGCCTGCGAACCGGGGGTGCTGGTGCGGTGGGTCACCGACCCCGCCGACCTGGCCGATTCCGACGTCGTGGTGCTCCCCGGCAGCAAGGCGACGGTGTCCGACCTCGGCTGGCTCCGTGCCACGGGACTGGCCGAAGGGGTCGTTGCCCACGCGGCGTCGGGCCGACCGGTGCTCGGCGTATGCGGGGGCTTCCAGATGTTGTGCCGCACCATCGACGACCCGGTGGAATCCGGCGCCGGTCGCACCGAGGGCCTGGGTCTGCTCGACGCCGACGTCGTCTTCGCACCCGAGAAGACCCTCAAGCTCTGGGGCGGGCGCGGGCGTATTCCCCTCCACGGCTACGAGATCCACCACGGCCGGCTCGCCCGCAGCGGCGAGGCGGACTGGCTCGGGGTCGGAATCCGCCGCGGCGCCGTGTTCGGCACCCACTGGCACGGTCTGCTCGACAACGACGACGTGCGCCGCAGGTGGCTGACCGAGGCCGCGGAGGCGGCGGGGCGGCGCGGTTTCGTGGTCGCCGACGACGTCGACGTCACCGCGCGCCGCGACGGACAACTCGACCTGATGGCCGACCTGTTGGCCGCCCACCTCGACGTGGACGCGGTCATGGAGCTGCTCGACCGGGGCGCGCCGCGACGCCCGACCGTCACCTCGGGGCTGAGTAGCCTCGAGGAATGATCGGACGGCGCACCGCAGCCGCTGTGCTGGTGGTCCTCACCGCCGCGCTGTCCGGCTGCGCGCACGCCATCGAAGGCGCCGCGACCTGGCCGGGCGCCCGGTTGGAGGCGGCGATCCTGACCCCCGCAGACTTCCCGCCTGGCGTGCAATACGACCGCGTCCCCGAGAAACCGGGCCAGGTCGACGGCGAAGGCGGACCACCGGCAATGCTGTCCAGTCCCGAGGGCTGCACGGACGGGCTTACCCGGGTGATCGCCGCCTCGGCCGAGCGCGGCGCGGGCAGCGCAGCAAAGTACGTGGTGGCCTACGACGGCGCCCGGATGGTGATGACGGTGGTGTCGTGGCCCCTCGACCTCGACGGGCTGGCCGCCGTCGCGCAGCGGTGTGCCCGCTTCCAGACCTTCTTCGACCGGTCCTCGCAAGGCATTCCGATGACCACCACCCGGCTCGAGACGACGCGTCCCAGTGCGCTTGCCTACCAGCAGACAATGCAGCTCGGCACGGAACAGAGCAGCGTTTACTTCTCGTTCGAGAACGTCGGCCCGTCAGCCGTGTTCGGGATCGCGCTTCCGACGCCAAACCCGACGATCACCGTCAAAGCGACGCTGCCGCAGACGTTTATGGACATCGTGGCCAAGCAGGCGCAGCGCCTCGAATTGCGCTGACGGCGAAGTTGGAGACCAGTGAAATCGACCATGAACATGATCGATCCCTGTAGCGTGACCAAATGCCTTCGACCGTGGTGACCGTCGACGGGTTCCCGGCCACCGTCGACGTGGCGGGTCCCGACAAGGGGTCGGTCGTCGTGCTGCTCGGGGCCGCACATCAGGGGCCGTCGGCCTACGACGCGGTCTGTCAGCGGCTGCACACCGCATCACTGCGGACCGTCGTGATCGGGCCCGACCCGCGGCTCAATCCCAAGGCGGTGCTCGGCATCCTGGACGCCCTCAAAGTGCGCTGGGCGCTGCTGGTCGGCGATCGTGTTGGTGGCGAATTGGCGTGGGAGCTCGCGGCCACCCGCCTTGACCGGTTCATCGGGCTGGTTGTGATCGACCGCGGCCACCCGTGCGTCGCCGACCAGGCCGGCATGATCCGCGACGAGCACTGCCCGCCGGTGGAGGTGAACACCACCGCGCTGGTCAGCACGCCGTCGGCACGCAACGTCGCCAAGGCCAGCCAGCGCTACGTCTACGGCGACTTCCGGCTGGTCGAACTGCTCGGCAGGCGCAACGCGCACGAGTCGACGGCGCAGCTGGCCGCCGAGATCGTGCTGCGCACCAGCACCTGGTGAGAGGTCAGGAGACCTCTTCGAGTGCCTCGCCGCTGGCGTCCACCTGTTTGATCGGACCGGTGAACCACTTCTTCACCGAGGCGTGCCAGTAGATGTAGAGCAGGATTAGCACGCTGCCCACCAGCAGCGGGGTGTAGTTGACGTACTTCCATTCGAAACTGGAACCCCACGGCACGCCGCCCGACGACGTCGGGAACATCGCGATGATCGAGGTGACGACGATTTCGATCAGCGCGACGGGTGCCATCCACTTGTGGTGTCCGCGTAGGTTCCACTTGCCCACCGGGAACGAGTCACCGGCCTTCCAGCGGTAGTAGATCGGGACCGCGAAGCAGAGGTACAGCCCGACCACACCGATCGAGACCACCGCGAAGAACGCGATCGGAACGGGTGCGCCGTTGATGTCGACCTCGACCAGGGCAGGCAGCGTGATGATCGCCGCGAGCACGGCGGTGACGATGACGCCGTTGGCGGGAATCTTGTTCTTGCTCACCTTGGCCCACAGCTGGTGTCCGGGCACGGCACGGTCGCGGCTGAACGCGAAAAGCAT
>JAVRPF010000754.1:0-11509 GCA_032162385.1 Mycobacterium sp. | reverse complement strand
GGTGCTGATCGCTGGCGCCGAGACCTGGCGCAGCCGCACCCGGTTGCGCGCCGCGGGTCGCCGACTCGAAGGCACCGCGCAAGACGAGTCCGTGCCGGTCGCGCCGGGTTCGCACGATGAGTTCCAGATGGCCGGGCCGGTGGAGATCAAGATCCACCTCGACCGGCCGTCCTACGTCTACCCGATGTTCGAACAGGCACTCAGGATCGCCGCGGGGGAGACGTCGGACGCGCACCGCCGTCGCATCGGTGAGCTGTGGGCCCGGTTCAGCACCGTGGCACAGCACAATCCGCACGCATGGAGCCGGAACCCCGTGTCCGCGGAGCAGATCTGGCAGCCCGGACCTGGCAATCGGATGATCAGCTGGCCGTACACCAAGCTGATGAACTCGAACAACATGGTCGACCAGGGCGCCGCACTGATCCTGACGTCCGCGGCCAAGGCGACGCATCTGCAGATCCCCACCGACCGATGGGTGTTCCCGTACGCAGGCACCGACGCGCACGACACCCCCCTGATCGGCGAGCGTGCCGAATTCGACCGCTCGCCTGCGATCCGGATCGCGGGCAGGCGAGTGCTCGAGCTGGCGGGCAAGGGCATCGACGACGTCGACCTGGTCGACGTGTACTCGTGCTTCCCGTCGGCGGTTCAGGTCGCGGCGAACGAACTCGGGCTACCCCTCGACGATCCCCAGCGGCCACTGACCGTCACCGGCGGCCTGACGTTCGCCGGTGGGCCGTGGAACAACTACGTGTCGCACTCCATCGCCACCATGGCGGAGCAACTCGTGTCGGCGCCGGGCACGGTCGGCCTCATCACCGCCAACGGCGGCTACCTGACCAAGCACAGCTTCGGCATCTACGGAACGCGTCCGCCCGCTGGTGACTTCCGTTGGGAGGACGTGCAACCCATCGTGGACGCCGAGCCCACCCGGGTGGCGGAGGAGGAGTGGGCCGGCGTGGGCACCGTCGAGACCTGGACCACGCCCTTCACCAGGGACGGTGCACCGGAGAAGACGTTCCTCGCCGTCCGCACCCCCGAGGACACCCGCGCGCTGGCGGTGATCACCGACGCCTCCGAGGCCGAGACCAGCACCCGCGAAGACATCGCGGGCGCCAAGGTGCGGATACACCCGGACGGCACCGCGATGCTCCTGTAACAAGCGCCCGCATGTGCGGTTCGCGACGCGGCTCCGGCGTGTCCCGTCGTGATTTTCACAATCAGTGGCTGAGACCACGAGCGTGTAGCTCGGTGGTTACGCGCTGCTCATGGTTTTGACACCCCGGCAACTGTGTGGCGACCATTGTGGTGGCCCGGTGGGAAGGCCAGCTCGATTCCGATCGCATGAGCAGGGTGTTGCGCGGCGAGGACGTCGAACCGCTCGAGGATGCCGACGCGGTGAGCGAACCACGCGAGACGGTGCCGAGTCCGGCCTAGGGCTTGGAGCCCAGCGGCCGTCTCGCCAGATCCAGCACCTCTTCGGTGGTGAGCGGACTGTGCGGGTGATGCGTTAGACACCACGGTGCGGTGATCTTGTGGAACGCGCTGCCTTCGAGCGCCGCGTAGAAGTTGCCCGCCCGCAGCCTGCTGATGTCGGGCACGTGCCCGCCCTTCACCCGGGCCATTTCCTTGGCGACGGTGATCTGAGTCGACGAGTTCAACAATCCGTAGAACTGTGTCGCCGAGTTGCCCGGGATGTGATTGTGCAGGCCGCGGGGCGCCTGGGTGGCGTACACCAGCCCGAGGCCGTACTTGCGGGCCTGCGATGACAGCGCCAAAGTGCTCTGGGTAGAGGCGGTACTACGGCCGGCAGGCGCGAAGTTCTGCGCCTCGTCCATCACCAGCAACCCACCCAGTGGCCGGTCGCCCGCTGGGTTGCGCTTGACCCAAGAGAACAGTGCCATTTGCAGCTGATTCACGAACCCCTCGCGCTGTGGCCCATCGGACAAACCGATCATGCTGATCACCGACACCCGGGCCCGATGGCCGTCCGACGGCGTCAGCAGTACACCGGGATCCACCGGCGTGCCGTCGCCACCGAACATCGGGTCGTTCACCTTGGCGGCGCGCAGATTCTGTCCCAGCTCCGCCGCCAAGACCCGCGCGTTCGCGATCACGCTGATTCCGTCGGGCAGATCGGCCAGCACCTCGAGGAACCCATCGAGTGTCGTCGATGGCTGCCGCCCATACCACTGCAGCGCCTGGCGCAATACCGCCCGCGCATAATTGGCCTTGGCGGTGTTGCCCGCAATCAGGGCACGGGTTTCCAGTCCGGCGAACGCGGATTCGACCGCTTCGTTGTACTCGTCTCGATCGTCGGTCACGCTGGCGAAGTCGGGCAGCGGCTGGAACGACAACGGTCGGCCTGCCGAGCGACGCGGCGTCCACACCACGACCTCGGTGTTGCTCAGATAGTCGGCGGCGCGCGATGTGTCGGCGGCGTGCCAGCCTTGCGGGAGGTCCGGCCAAGGGGTGCCGAGTCGCGCCAGGTCGTTGTTGGGGTCGAGCACGATCGATGACACCCCGCGTACTGCGCACTCTTCGACCAGCCGCCGGATCAACACGGTCTTTCCCGACCCTGAGCCGGCGAAGATCGCGGTGTGCTTGCGCAGCGCGAGAAGGTCCACGCTCAAGGCTTGTCCAGAGGTGTCGTCGACGCCGAGAGGAAGGGCTGTCGGCGAGTGCTCGCGATGGCCTTCCTGTTGGGCAGGCTCGGGCTCGGGAGTCGGCGGCTCGGGAACGTCGGGCGGGAGCGGGCCTGCGCCCTCGCCAAGTGCATCGCGCAGGAACTCGAGACCGTGCGCTGGCTTGCGCGCGACAAGCCAGCCGGGAAGGTCGGGGTGGTTGTCGTCGATCAGGTCGCGCAGCGCCGTCAAGGTGCGCAGGTCGTCATCCGACAGCGCGAGCGTGCGTCCGCCTGCCTCTTCGAAGTCCGCGACCAACTGCCCTGTCTTCACACCCCCCGGCCACGGCTTGTTGCGCAGCAGAAAGAGTTGGCGCTTGTCCAGGTTCGCTCCGAAACCCGTTGCCGTACAAGCGTTCTTGATCCGGCTCTGCGCGGCGCTGGCGTTGCCGCTGGCGATCGCCCGAAACGCCCAGTGCCGCTCGTCGTCGGTGGCGGCGTCCAGACTCTGCCGCAGCCGGGCGTGCAGCACCACTCGCTTGCCCGGCGGGGGATCGAACCGGAAGGTTTGCTCGGTGTCGCCACGTTCGGTGATCCAGGCGTCCAGGGCTGCAGACAGCAAGCTGGGCACGGTGGTGTCCTCACCCTCGGGGTCAAGTGCCGCCATCCCGACGGCGCGCTGCCGGTAATCGGCGAATCGCCGGTCGAGCCCGGGGCTGTCGTGGGGAAGGCCATCGGGCACGTGCGGGCCGGCGTCGGCGGCTGCCTTCAGGTGTGCCAGCTCGTCGACGACGTCGCGGTCCAGGCAGCTACGGACGTGGGTGTCGGCACGTTTGAGCAGCTGGCGTGGAGTGTATTCCGGTGCGTCGTCGAATGCCGACGCCAAGATGGGCCAGCTCGGGTAGCGCGGGGTGAAGTCGATCGCCCGGTAGCTGGCGGTGAACCGACGTTCGAGGATCGCCCTTGCGACGTCGGGACTGGGCAGACCCTGCAGCGGCGCGGTCACGCGGAAGCGGTCCGGCACCGTGCCGGTGGCCCGCGATCTGATCGCCTCCCACGCGGCAGGCAGACACGCCACGACGGCAGCGGTACGACGCATCGTCTGCCGGATCGACATCAGGCCGTGCGCCACGTGCTCGAGGTCGCGGTTGTCGGATCCGCCCACGTCTCGTCCCGACACGGTCGTACGGTCCGCGGACTGCGCGAGCAGCGTGTCGATCTGGTCGATCGCAAGTACGGCGGGCCCGGCCAGTGCGACCAGCCGCGAGACGTCGCGCACGCATTCCTGCGGCGTCAACGTCGATACGCCGATGGACCACTTCCTGCGGCCGGAGTCGTCGATGTCCTCGGTGGAGTTGAGGTAGGCCTGCCCGAAGTCCTGGACACCGAGGTCGGCCGCACCGAGCAGCACCAGAGCGCGCAGCGTGTGGTGCGTCTGGCGAACTGTCTGCCGACTCTTCTTATGCAACGCATTCACGAAGGTGGACAGGATCTCCGGCGTCAGCTCGTCGTCACCGATGACAGCCCTGCGATCGGCGCGAGAAACGTGCGCCAGGGAGGCCAGCTGCCACAGCAATTCCTTGAGTTGGGTCTCCCGCTCGGCGGCCGGCCTGCCGAGGCTCTCCAGCATGCCGCTGCGAGCCGACTCCCAGAAGCTGGTGGCGTCCAGCAACTCGACGACGAAGAAGAACCCGTCGGCGCCCTGCGCCCGTTCGCGCACCTGGCCGAGCAGGTGCGTCTTGCCCGAACCGGCCTGGCCAACCACCACCACGCCGAGCGGGCTGGACTCGGGCTCACCATCGGCGTCGGCGAAGGCCGCCATCACCTGGTCGAGAGCCTTGTCGTTGAAGCCGGGCACGTGGAATGCGCCTTGTGAATGCCAAAGATCGTCGGCGGTCGGCGCCCACGACAGCCGCAACGAACTCAGGGCTTCCCGTTCGCGTGGGTCCATCAGTTCTCGATCGCGATCAGATGCTTGTCCTGGTCGCCGATCTCGACCGCAGCGGCACGGTCCTCCGCGGTCAGCGTCTTCTGGTTCTCCTCCGGGATCAGGCTGACCCCCCGATTGCGATACATGCGGGTCAACGCCGCATCCAGCTCACGCTTCGACACATCGGGTAGCTCGGCGCGCAACCGCACCAGATCCACCCAGCCGCCAGCGCGAGCCGCCAGTCCGACGTACACGGCACGTATCTTGGCTTCGACGTCGTCGCCCAACGGGTCGGGGTCGCCCGCCGGTGGGCCGTCGTCGAGCGGCAGGAAGACGTCACCGGGAGCCAGGTCTTCGCGGTCGAGGTGGCGGCGCAATCCGCGAAGCAGGGTATAGAGCGCCTTGCCCTGACCCGACGATCGCGCAGGAGTCTCGGTTCCGATCACCTTCGCGCAGACCCGCCAACCCCTGTCGGTCAGCTCGTGCACCAGCACGCGGTCGACCGTCGTGGTCTCGATCAGTCCCCGTTGGGTAAGCCGGTCCCGCTTGTCCTTCTCCAACTTCGGCCCCAGCGTCGCTAGTTCGGGATTGCGGACGGGTCGCGCTTCGGCCATCAGAATTAGCAGCACGGCTTGCTCGGTGCCGGTCAGTTCTTCGGGTTCGATGCTCACGTCGGATTCCCTTCATCGCGCCTCTTGTTGATTAGAAGTCGTTCGATGACGGCGAGCACCCGCTGCGGGTCATCGCCGATCTCGTCATTGGTGAATCTCAGTACGGCGAACCCGTCGAGCACCAGACCGTTATCGCGCCGACGGTCATCGGAGTACTTGAGAACGCCGCGGTGATCGGGTCCGTCGATCTCGACGACGCACCGCTCGTCGGGCCACATCAGGTCGACGCGCATCGGCGGTGCCAGAGAGTGGCTGGCGTGCACCTGATTCCAGACGCGACCCACCGCCCAGTCGCAGTGGGCGAGGCATCGCTCCAGCGTCTGCTCGGCGGCGCTGGCCGGGTGGGGCCTGCCCGCCAGGGCCGGATAGTCGATCGGCGACGCGTCGACGGGTGCGACGGCTGACAGGGCGCCGACGAACGCCGGCACGGATAGCTGCCACGTCGGGAAACGGTCAACGGCGGACAAGGCACCGGAAATGAGCCATACGCCGATGCCGCCCTGGTTGGCCAGCCACTCGAATGCGATCGCGACACGCCGCTGCTCGTCCTCGGAGGAATCCTCGGTCGGTCCGATCAGCAGGACGACACCCGCACCCTCATCGCCATAACTGTCGCCGATGATTCTGGCCAACCCACGGGCTCGAACCTCGGGTCCAAATCGCCGATTTGCGGTGCGCCGGCACAGGGCCGCCTCGGCCACATCGGCGAGAAAGGGACCGAAATGCTCACTGTCCTCTGCCCGGCGATGCGCCAGTTGCCGCACCACGCGTCGTTCGAAGTCGCCGCTCGTGGCGATCGCGGTCGCGCTTGGCAGCCAGGCGGGGAACAAGTCCATGGCTACGGACTCCAACCGGTCCAGGACGTCATCGACTACGTCGAGCGGCCGACGAGACGATGGGGGGAGCCGGTAGCGAACGACGACCGGAGCACCCGGTGGCAGCGGATCCATACTGACCGCGAGCTGCGCTTCAGTCAGCCCGGCAAGCCTGAGAATCCGGTCAGATGGCAGGTGCGACAACGACAGCGGTTCCCCGCATGTCAGTGCGCTCACCCGACCCCCTGCGCCGTTGGACGATTGAGACCATTCTGTCCTACGCGTCAGGGGATGGCACCGTCGTCATGCCGACCCATCCGTCAACGGCCCAGCCCACCCAGCGGTGCGTCGGGGTTGGTCAATTGGTCCGGGTCGACCGGCTTCCGCGAACGGATCAGGTCCTTGATGTCGTCGAGTCCGTCCCAGACGTTCACGTTCATCCCGGCAAGCACGCGGTTGTCGCCGTCCAGCCAGAACGCCACGAACTCGCGCTTGTCTTCATTTTTTGGGTCGCCGCGGAACACGACCCGGTCGTAGTCGGGGGCGTGGCCGACGTACTCCATGCCGAGGTCGTACTGGTCGGTGAAGAAGTAGGGCAGCTCGTCGTAACTGCCCGGCTTGCCAAGCATGCCCGCCACCGCGACGGCGGGCTGCTTGAGCGCGTTGGCCCAGTGCTCGGTGCGGATGCGGGTACCGAACAGCGGGTGCTCGGCCGCCGCGATGTCGCCTATGGCGTAGACGTCGTCGTCACTGCTCTTCAACGACGCGTCGACCAGAACGCCGCCGCCGGCCGTCTGAAGGCCCGCCCGCTCGGCCAGGTCGATGTTGGGCGTGGCGCCGACCGCGACCAACACCGCATCCGCACCGATCGTGGATCCATCACCAAGTCGCAGTCCCGTTGCCCTGCCGCCGTCGGTGGTGATCTCCTGGACCGACGTCTTCAGCCGTAGGTCGACGCCGTGGTCGCGGTGCAACTGCGCGAACACCTCCGCCGCCTCGCGCCCCAGAGCGCCCAGCAGCGGCAACTCGGCGGTTTCCACCACCGTCACCTCGACGCCGTGCCCGCGGGCGCTGGCGGCGACCTCCAGGCCGATCCAGCCTCCTCCGACGACCGCAAGTGTCGCGCCGTCGGTCAGCGTCGACAACAGCGCAGCGGCGTCGTCGATCGTGCGCAGATAGTGGACTGCCTCAGCGTCGGCCCCTGGGATCGGCGGCCTGCGTGAACTCGACCCGGTGGCCAGCAGCAGCTTGTCGTAGTGCTCGTGGTCACCGTCGGCGAATCCGACCGTGTGCGCCGCACGGTCGATGGTGGTGACCTCGGTGCCCAGCCGCAGGTCGACGTCGTGCTCGCGATACCAATCCGCCGTGTCGACGGTGAAGTCATCGAGGGCCTTCTTGCCTGCCAAGTACTCCTTGGACAGGGGCGGACGTTCGTAGGGGAGGTGGTCTTCTGCTCCGAAGACCACCAGAGTACCTCCGAAGTCGTTGTCCCGCAGCGCCTCTGCGGCCTTGGCGCCCGCCAGGCCGCCACCGACGATGACGAACGTGGGCGACGTAGTCATGCCAGTACTCCCTTCCGTCATGGGGTGTCGTGACCCGCTCGCGGTGGTGCGGACGGACCAAGATCGCGTACCCAATGGCGGCGGCGACAAACGCCGTTTACTTGGGCGGCAAGCTCTTGGCGTAGTCGACGCCGCGGGTCACCCAGGACTGAAGTTGACGCTTGGTCCGCACGCCTTCGTCGGCCACCCGTAGCCACCCGCGGGTCTCACGGCCGGCCATCACCATGGGTTCGACGTGCTCGCGGGCGAGCAACGTCTCCGTCTCGTCGGGCGGAACGCGCACCATGAGGCCGCCTCGGCCGCTCGCCGTGACGGACATGTTGCCGTTGACCAGGAACGCCAGGCCGCCGAACATGCGCTTCTCCTCGACACCGCGTTCGGTGCCCGTCAACTCACGGATGCGGCTGGCAAGATCTTCGTCGTAGGGCATGTCAGCGACGATAATCGCCGGCTAGAGCCGACCAGCGGAGAACGTCGCGGCCTCGTCGACCATCCCCACCGATTCGTACGTCAGTCGAAATCCACCCTGACGGTGAGAAGCTCACTGCCCATCAGCTTGACCACCGCGCTGTTCATGCCCGGCAATCGACTCAGGCGCGCGACCGGATCGTCGTCGGGCAGCAGGTGGGCGGTGCCGGTGCGCCACTTGGCGCCGATCCGTAGCCGCACCCGGGGGTCGGCCTTGATGTTGAGGACGTAGTGCGAGTGTTCGCCGTGCTCGGAGACCATCCAGAACTGGTCGTCCACCACGCGTCCGCCGACTGCGGTGTGACGGGGCTGACCGGACTTGCGGCCGGTGGTCTCCAGCATGGTCATCGGCAGCTTCCTGCCGAGCGGGTTGACCATGACCCGCTGCACGGTGTGCACCATCCGCCGCTTGGTGGCTTTGACGTCCACTACGTCACCTTCCAGAATCCAGACTTCGATGTCGAGACGAATCTAGATTCAGGCCTTGCCAGCCACCATGCCCTTCAAGGTCCATGCGTTCCGCACGGCGTTGCCGTCCCCGTCGTTGTTGAAGTAGACGAGGACGTCACGGTGTTGGTCGTGCCATTCGGCGATGCGGTCGGACCACCAGCGCAGCTCGTCGTCGGAGTAAGAGCCGGCGTACATCGTCTGGTCGTCGGGACCGTGCATGCGGATGTAGACCAGGCGGCTTGTCGCACGCAGGATGCACGGCAGGTGGGCGCCACTCATCACCACGTACGCGGCGCCGTGACCTTCGAGCAGCGTGTACACGTCGGGGTGATCCCAGGATGCGTGCCGGAGTTCGACCGCCACCGGAATCCAGTCGGGCATCACGGTGAGGAAGTGGTCGAGTCGTGCGTCATCGCGAGTCAACTCCGGATGCAGCTGCACCAGCAGCGCTTCACGGCGGTCACCGAGTGCACGCCAGCAGCGCTCGAACCGCTCGACCCACGGCTCAGGTGATTGCAATCGCCGGAAGTGGGTCAGGCCGCGGTGGGCCTTGACGGTCATCGTGAACCCGTCGGGCAGCCGTTGCCGCCACCCTTCGAACGTGCTGTCCTTGGGCCACCGGTAGAAGCTGGCGTTCAGTTCCACGGTGTCGAACTCCTCCACGTAGCGCGCAAGCCGCTTCGCCGCGGGCATGCCCGGCGGGTACAGCACCGACCCCCAATGGTCGTAGGACCAGCCCGACGTGCCGATGCGAACGGTCACGGGTCAACTACCGGTGCGTACCCCATCCAGGGCAGGTTCCCATCCGAACCGCGGCCCTAACCTCTGGGCCAGATCCGTGATGATCTGCCGGTAGTCGTCCTCGGCGAAGGTGAACGGCAAGGCGAAGGCCACTTCGTCCGCGCGCTGGAATCCGGCGTGGGCATAGAGCTGGTCGGCCAGTTCGTCGGACGTGCCGACGTAGTCGGGGGAGAACAGCACGCCGCGGGGGCCCTGCGGGGACTTTGTGCGCTCGAACCGGCTCGCCGCGTACTCGCGGTACCTGCGAATCTGGTCGTTGGTCGCGGAGTCGGTGGGTATGACGACCAAACCCTGTGAGACACGGGCCCTTTCGGGTCGCTCGTGGTGCGCGGCGAAGGCGTTGCGGAACGCATCGATGTTCTCACCCTGGATGGTGGCGAAGTCACGTGACTCGGTGCCGTCGATGCTGACCACCGAGCTGGTCAGGTAGTTGATGCCCTGCTCACCGGCCCAGATCGCCGACGACATGCCGCCGCCGTACCACACCCGGTCGGCAAGGCCGGCGGAGTGGGGCTCGATGCGGTTGGTGAACTGCTCGATGCCGACGGTGCCCTCGAAGTCGCTGACCGGCTCGCCGCGCAGACCGCGGAGCAGCCGCAGCACGCGGTCCTTGGAGAAGTCCTCGACGTCGTGGGTGTTGGGATACAACGACTCCCGGTAGTGGTCGTAGAGCATCGGCGTGCCCACCGACACACCGGGATTGATCCGACCGCCCGACAGGATGTCCACGGTGGCGAGGTCTTCGGCCAACCGGAACGGGTTCTCCAGACCCAGCGGGATGACGGCGGTCCCGAGTTCGATGCGCGACGTGCGCTGACTGGCCGCCGCCATCATGGCCACCGGCGAGGAAATGCCGGGTTGCAGGTGACGGCAGCGCAACCAGACGCTGTCGTAACCCAGCGCCTCGGCGCGGACGATCACCTCGAGTGTCTCCTCGAGCCCCGGTCCCGGATTCCGGGCGTCGAAGCGACCGATGGTCAGGAATCCGAGCTTGCGCAACGGTTCTCCGCGTCTGGGCATAATCCGTCCTTCCGCGAGCGTGCGTGTCTGCGGGCGACAAGCCGTCTCACAACCAACAAACACGCACGCTCGCGGAGAACTTCCTATCAGGCCGCTACGGTCTGGCCCTCGGCGGCGGGCTCCAGTGCCTGCGCGACGATGTCCGCGACGTCGGTCATCGGCTTGACCACCAGCGCCTCGAGCACCTCGGCAGGCACGTCGTCCAGGTCGGGCTCGTTGCGCTGCGGGATGAACACCGTCGACAGCCCGGCCCGCTGGGCGGCCAGCAGTTTCTGCTTGACCCCGCCGATGGGCAGCACCCGTCCGTTCAGCGTGACCTCGCCGGTCATGCCGACGTCCGCGCGAACCTGTCGTCCGGTCGCCATGGACACCAGCGCGGTGACCATCGTGACGCCGGCCGACGGGCCGTCCTTGGGCACCGCGCCCGCGGGCACGTGCACGTGGATTTGGCGGTCCAGCGCCTTCGGGTCGACGCCGAGTTGCTCGGCGTGGGCACGCACGTAGGAGAGCGCGATCTGCGCGGACTCCTTCATCACATCGCCCAGTTGACCGGTCAGTTGCAGGCCCGATTCGCCCTCGTTGCCGTTGGCCTCGATGTAGAGCACGTCGCCACCCAGCCCGGTGACGGCCAGGCCGGTCGCCACGCCCGGCACCGCCGTGCGTTCGGCCGACTCCGGCGTGAACCTCGGACGGCCAAGGTAGGCAACCAGATCCGGCTCATCGATGGTCAGGGAGTCGGTGTTCTCGGCGAGCTTCGTCGTCACCTTTCGCATCGCCTTGGCCAGCAGCCGCTCGAACTGCCGCACACCCGGCTCGCGGGTGTAATCGGCGGCGATCTTGCGCAGGGCGTCGTCGGTCACCGTGACCTCGTCGGCCGTCAGCGCCGCCCTGTCCCGCTGCCTCGGCAGCAGGAAGTCGCGCGCGATCGCCACCTTGTCGTCCTCGGTGTAACCGTCGATCTGCACCAGCTCCATCCGGTCCAGCAGCGCCGAGGGGATGTTCTCGATGACGTTGGCCGTCGCCAGGAACACCACATCGGAGAGGTCCAGATCCAGGTCCAGATAGTGGTCGCGGAACGTGTGGTTCTGCGCCGGGTCCAGCACCTCCAGCAGCGCGGCACTGGGGTCGCCACGATAGTCGGAACCGACTTTGTCGATTTCGTCCAGCAG
>JAVRPF010000753.1:0-2948 GCA_032162385.1 Mycobacterium sp. | reverse complement strand
CCAGATCCACGGCGTGACCTCGTCTGCGAGGGTCAGGAACCGGTCCAGTTGGGCGCGCGCTTCTCGGCGAAAGCGACCGCTCCCTCCATCGCGTCCTTGGAGGAGAACACCGGGAGGATCAGTTCCTGCTGCTTCTTCCACATCTCGGCTTCGCTCCAGTCGGCCGACTTGACGATGATCTCCTTGGTCGCCGCCACCGCCAACGGCCCGTTCGCCGTGATGCGCTCCGCCAGTGCCAGCGCGCCGGCCAGAGCCTCACCCGGCTCGGTCAGCACGTTGACGAAGCCCCAGTTGGCGGCCTCTTCGGCGGTGAAGTTGTCGCCGGTCAGCGCCAGCTCGAGCGCCTTCTGGTAGGGAATGCGGTGCGGCAGCCGAAGCAGTCCGCCGCCAGCAGCCACCAGGCCGCGCTTGACCTCGGGGATGCCGAACTTTGCGTTCTTTGCCGCCACCACCAGATCAGTGGCGAGTACCAACTCGGTGCCGCCTGCGAGCGCGTAACCCTCGACGGCGGCGATGACCGGCTTGCGGGGCGGTTGCTCGGTGAATCCGATTCCGCGGCCAGGAACCGACGGCACCTCGCCTGCCGCGAAGGCCTTCAGATCCATACCTGCACAGAAGGTTCCGCCCGCACCCGTGACGATCGCGACCGACAACTCGGGGCTGTCGTCGAGCTCGTCCACGGCGTCGGCGAGACCCTGGCACACGGCCAGGTTGAACGCGTTGCGCGCCTGAGGTCGATTGATGGTGATGACCAGGGTCCGCCCTTGGCGCTCCGTCAGAATTTCGTCGGCCACTTCGCTCTGTCCCGTCTTGACTCTCGGTCGTCCAACCGTTACCCGGAGAAACTTACTATAGGTATTTCGATAGCCGCCGATCGGGGAATGGCGCGCTCGCCACTCACACGTCGCACATACCGTATACCTTTCGATAACGACCGTCCGCGACCCCTTACCAGCACTTCAGGTGTCCCATCGAGGGGCTACCGGTAAGGTTCACGGCGACGCCACTCACGACACGCAGTCGTAGGTGCAGTCCAGGTGCCCGTTGCCGGTAGATTGACTTTGCCGATCCCGGACGGGAGCGGCACCAGAGGTAGTGATCTTGACGGAGGTGTTCTCGTGGCCAAGCCGGCGACCGCCGAGAAGCGACAACGTCGCGAACGCGGCTCCATCAATCCCGACGACATCATCAAGGGCGCGTTCGAACTCGCCGAGGAAGTCGGCATTGACAATGTCAGCATGCCGTTGCTGGGCAAGCACCTTGGCGTGGGTGTGACGAGCATCTACTGGTACTTCCGCAAAAAGGACGACCTTCTCAACGCGATGACGGACCGGGCGTTGAAGCAGTACGTGTTCGCCACTCCGTATGTGGAAGCCAAGGATTGGCGCGAGACATTGCGCAACCACGCGCGCAGCATGCGAAAGACGTTCCTGGGCAACCCGATTCTGTGCGACCTAATCCTCATCCGCTCGGCGCTGAGTCCGCGGGCCGCCAAGCTCGGTGTCGTCGCGGTGGAGAAGGCGATCGAGAGTCTCGTCGAGACGGGACTGTCGCCCGAGGACGCCTTCGACACCTACTCGGCGGTATCGGTTCACGTACGCGGATCGGTTGTGCTGCAGCGTCTCTACGACAAGAACCGGTCGGCCGACGGCGGACCGGGCGACTTCGAGGAGACGATGGTCATCGATCCCGAGACCACGCCACTGCTGGCCCGGGTGACCGATGAGGGCCACCGGATCGGGGCCTCCGACGAGAACAACTTCGAGTACGGCCTGGACTGCATCCTCGACCATGCCGAACGACTGATCGAGCAGACGTCTGCCAAAGTGGCTCCGGCGCAACGTCGGAAGGCGGCCACGCCGCGCCGAAGCAAGTCCGGCGCGGCGCACTGAGACCGAGCGCTCAGACCTCGACCACGACGGCGCCGCCCTGGCCGCCACCCGCACACATCGCGGCGACGCCGATGCCACCGCCACGACGCTGCAGTTCGTAGATCAACGTGGTCACCATGCGCGCGCCGGAGGCCGCGATGGGGTGTCCAAGACTGCAACCGCTGCCGAAGAAGTTCACCTTCTCCTCGTCGATCCCGTGCTCGCGGCACGCCGCAATGGGCACCGACGCGAACGCCTCGTTGATCTCCCACAGTGCGACGTCGGACGCGGACAGGCCGGCCCGGTCCAGCACCTTTCCGATCGCCTTGACGGCACCCAAACCGGTGTCTCGCGGTGCCACCCCTGCCGACGCCCACGCCTTGACCGTGGCCAGCACGCCTAGGCCGTTGGCCTGCGCGTAGTCCCGGTTGACCAGGGCCACCGCCGCGGCGGCGTCGTTGGTCCCGCTGCTGTTGCCCGCGGTGATGGAGAAGCCCTCGATCTCGGGGTGCAGAACCTTGAGCCCGGCCAGCTTCTCAGCCGTGGTGTCACGACGCGGATGCTCGTCCACGCTGAAGTCGATCACCGACCCGTCCGGCAACGTGACCTTCAGCGGCACGATCTCGTCGATGAACTTGCCCGCGTCGATCGCCGCGATGGCGCGCTGATGCGAGCGCGCCGCCCAGGCGTCCATCTCCTCACGGGTGATGCCGACCGCCTGCGCGGTGCTCCATCCCACCGTGATCGACATGTCCTTCGACGGTGCACCCGGCGTCTCTACGTGAGTCGGCGGCATCCACCGTTCCTCGAACTTCAACTCCGGACCAGGTATGCGCCAGTTCGTCAGCGGCGTCATCGACAGCGACTGCACCCCCCCCCCCGGCGATCAGGACGCGCTCCATGCCGGACCCGATCTGGGCGGCGGCGTTGCCGATCGCCGTCAGGCTGCCCGCACAGTGCCGGTTGACCGACTGGCCGGGGACGTGCTCTAAGCCAGTGGCCGTGGCAGCGTAACGGGCCAGATCGCCGCCGCCGTAATGCGATTCGGCGAAGATGAGGTCGTCGATGTCTTCCGGC
>JAVRPF010000752.1:0-8197 GCA_032162385.1 Mycobacterium sp. | reverse complement strand
ATCGCGATGAGCGGAATGACCGCTCCGGCGGTGAACGCTACCGCGGACGACACCGCTGCCTGCCAGGGGTTGGAGAGATCGTCGGGGTCGATGCCGAGTTCCACGTCGAGATGGGCTGCGAGGGCGTCGTGCGACGTCAGCTCCTCAGCGACCGTGCGTGCGGTCTGTTGACTCAGACCCTTCGCCGCGTAGAGCGCAGTCAGTTCCCGCAGTTCAGCCTCGGGGGTGTCGCGGAGTTCCTGGCATTCCTGCTGCAACAGGGCCCGTTGGGTGTCGCGTTGCGTGCTGACCGAGACGTATTCGCCGAGGGCCATCGACACTGCTCCCGCGACCAGGCCGGCCATACCGGCGGTGAAGATCACCTCTCTGGCCACGGTAGCCCCCGCAACGCCTACCACCAGGCCGGCGGTGGACACGATGCCGTCATTGGCCCCAAGTACCCCGGCGCGCAACCAGTTCAGTCGGCCGGCCACGTTGAGTGCGTGCGGCTCCGTCGCGGGATGCTCAGCACCGCTAGGCAATTCGATATCGTTCGTCGTCATGACTTGCCAACCGTCCGGCGCGTACCTGGCGGTGACGCGACCGTGACGGCCAACGTGGTGGTCGTCACGTCGTCTGCTCCAATCCGTCGTCCTACGCTTGCCATGGTCGCGATCGAACCGCCCGCTGTCGCCACCGCTGACACCAGTTACTGGCTCCTGTCAGCAGTACTCTCGGCATGGCGGCCAGCGGTAAATGCGCCGCGTGTCGCGGCCGTTCTGCGCAGCCGCCTGCCGTCTGACCGCGCCGATTGCAGCTGGCCGGTATACGGGAGGTAGGGCTGGCGGGGGTCGGTAGATGGGCACCAGCCTCGACGACACGGGCCGCCGTCGTGGTCATCGTAGAACCCATGCAAACAGCCCCAGCACAACCCGCGACCGACGTCGCCGCCGCCGACCCAGCGGCCGCACCCCGGCCAATTGTGAAGTACGCCGTCGAGGCGATCGGAACCTTCTTTCTGGTGTTCACCGTCGGCGCCGCCGTCGGAAGCGGCAGCTCGCTCGCCCCGCTGAGCATCGGCGCGGTCTTGATGGTGATGATCTACGCCGGCGGTCACCTCTCCGGCGGTCACTACAACCCGGCCGTGACGATGGCCGTCCTGGTGCGTCGGCGGATCACGATCCACGAGGCCGCCGGTTACTGGGCCGCGCAACTCGGTGCCGGGCTGCTGGCGGCGGTGGTCGTGCGCACGGTCATCGACCCGGCCCACGCGGCGGTCGGCGCGATGATGTCGCTGAACGGCCGAACAATGTTGGCGGCGTTCGTCGTTGAGCTGTTGTTCACCTTCGCCCTTTGCTACGTGGTTCTGAACGTGGCCACCAGCAAGGACCACCGGAACAATTCGTTCTACGGCCTGGCGATCGGGTTCACCGTGGTGGCCGGCGCGGTCGCAGTCGGTGCAATCTCCGGCGGTGCCTTCAATCCGGCAGTGTCGCTCGGGGCCGCCGTGATGGGCATGTTCGCCTGGTCGACGTTGTGGGTGTATCTGGTCGCGCAGATCCTTGCCGGGATCGCTGCCGGAGCCATGTTCCTCGCACTCAACCCGGCCGACCGATGAGCCGCCTGGTGGCGCGGGTCGGGTCGCTGAGCTGCCGACAGCGCCGCGACGTGGACGACTCTGGATCCACCCGGCCGATGGTCGGACTGTCCGACCTGGCCATCATCGTCGCCGCGGGACCGTTCGACGATCTCGAGCACGCCCAACAACTGGCCGAGATGTTCACCGGCGTGCAGCAGGAGTGCCGGACCCAACTGGTGTTGCTGGGCCGGGGTATGTGCCGCAGCCTCGTCGTGCGGCGCGCGGCCGAGCGCAGGTTGCAGACCCGACTGGTTCTGATCGAGGACTGTGCCGGGCCGCAGCGGTCCGATCTGCTGGCCGCCGCGGACCTCGTGATTCCAAATCCTGAGTCGACGCAGAGCGCTCTCGTGGAGACGATGGCCGCCGGTCGAGCGGTGGTGGCATCCGCCAGCCCGTCCACCGCTCAGCTGGTGATGCCGTACAGCGCCGGGCTGCTCTACCGGCCCGGTGACGTCTCAGCGATGACCGCCGCAGTGATGCGACTGCTGGCACATCCCGAGCTGCGACGCGAAATGGGCAGCCGTGCAAGCCAAGTCGCGCAGCGCCTGCAGCCGATCAGCCGGCAGTGGCCGGACGAATGGCGGAAACATGCGTAGCCCCTGGTCCAACACTCCAACCCACGAACGAAAGGAACGTCGATGACACAACCCCTTCCGACCACTACCGATGCGGGTATCCCGGTCGAGAGCGATGAGCATTCGTTGACCATCGGACCGGACGGGCCGATCCTGCTGCACGATCACTACCTGATCGAGCAGTTGGCGCAGTTCAACCGCGAACGCGTGCCGGAACGCCAGCCGCACGCCAAGGGTTCGGGTGCGTTCGGGCGGTTCGAGGTGACCCAGGACGTCAGCGCATTCACCAAGGCGGCGGTGTTTCAGCCCGGCACCATGACCGAGACGGTGATCCGGTTCTCCACGGTGGCCGGTGAGCGCGGCAGCCCAGACACCTGGCGCGACCCGCGCGGCTTCGCGCTGAAGTTCTACACCACCGAGGGCAACTACGACATCGTCGGCAACGACACCCCGGTGTTCTTCCTGCGCGATCCGTTGAAGTTCCCCAGTTTCATCCGGTCGCAGAAGCGCCGCGCCGACAACAACCTGCGCGATCACGACATGCAGTGGGACTTCTGGACGCTGTCCCCGGAGACCGCACACCAGGTCACCTGGCTGATGGGCGATCGCGGCATCCCGAGCAGCTGGCGGCACATGAACCTCTACAGCGGACACACCTACATGTGGGTCAACGCCGCAGGCGAAAAGGTCTGGGTGCGGTATCACTTCATCACCGACCAGGGCATCGAGAACCTGACCCAGGCCGAGGCCGATCAGCTGGTATCGGTGGACACCGACTACCACACCCGTGATCTGTTTGAGGCGATCAAGCGCGGCGACCACCCCAGCTGGACGCTGAAGATGCAGATCATGCCCTTCGAGGATGCCAAAACCTACCGGTTCAACCCGTTCGACCTGACGAAAGTCTGGCCGCACGGCGACTACCCGCTCATCGAGGTGGGCCGCCTGACGCTCGATCGCAACCCCACCGACAACCACAGTCAGATCGAGCAGGGCGCGTGGGCGCCAAGCAACCTGGTGCCCGGCATCGGCGCGAGCCCGGACAAGATGCTGTTGGGCAGGATGTTCGCCTACCCCGACGCGCAGCGCTACCGCATCGGCGCGAACTACAACCAACTGCCCGTCAACGCCCCCAAATCACCGGTGCACAGTTACAGCACGGCCGGCCACATGCGGTATCAGTTGGCCACCGACCCGGTGTACGCGCCCAATTCCAAGGGCGGTCCCCGCGCCGACGTCGAACGCTACGGCCAGTCGGCCGGTTGGCACACCGACGGCGAGATCGTGCGCACTGCCTACACGCTGCGCGCCGAGGACGACGACTGGGGTCAGGCCGGCACTCTGGTCCGCGACGTCATGAACGACGAAGAGCGGGATCGGTTGGTGGACAACATCGTCGGCCACCTGCTCGACGGTGTGTCCGAGCCGGTCCTGGAACGCGTTTTCGAGTACTTTCGCAACGTCGACGTGGACCTGGGCGACCGGGTCGAGAAGGGCGTCCGGCAAGGATAGGCCCGCACGGGACACGGCCATGGCACCCGGATGGAGGACGGCCAGCACGTCTAATCATCCTGAGGCCGCGCCATTATGTCCACACTCGGCCCTCTCGCACTAGTTTCGGCAGCGACTCGAGTATTCGAGGCGCGCCTAGGGTTCCGTCGGCAACGGGTCTGGTCCGAGAGGCGAGGCACTGCGGTTGACGTCAGCATCAGCTGAACGTCGGCCACGGTGTTCCACGGCGGGATAAAAGCCTTGGAGGTTGGCCGATTGGAGCGTCGACGCCGACGCCCTAGTCGATACCTCTTAGGAGCGAGCATGTTTCGATACATCTGCTCCCCGTACGCCGTGATCGGCGGGAATGGTCGCCGTCCCTGGACGCCGCGCATTGGCGCCGCTGGGGGCAGCGACGCTGCGGGTTAGACACCCGCGTACTTGGCCGCAGAGTCGGCCCAACGTCTGACGGGTCCGTCGCAGCGGAGAGTGTCGGCAGGTGCCGGTCTCCTCTGATACTTCTCTCACCGTAATTCCAAGCGGTGATGTCTGCGATACCCCGTTGCCCAAATGCACACGCATTGGCCATTCACAGTGACCTCCCATGCGAATTGCAGTTGCGCCATTCCAGCCCCAGGTTGGGTGGCGAATAGACCAATAACCGACCAATTTTGGCGAATCCGCCTCAATGAGCCTCAAACACCCGAAAGGGGCCACGGCGCTGCCAGATCGGGCAGCCCGGACCGATATGGATATCAGAATCTTTGCCGAACCCCAACTCGGCGCAACCTATGACGAGCAGCTGGCCGTCGCCAAGGCGGTCGAACGGCTGGGCTTCGGCGGCTTCTTCCGAGCCGACCACCTGATGCGCGAGGGCAGCTTCACGCGGCAGGCCGGTCCGACCGATGTGTGGGTGACCCTGGCCGCGCTGGCCCGAGAGACCACCCGGATCAGGCTGGGCAGCCTGATGTCGTGCTCGACATTCCGCAACCCCGCGCACCTCGCGATCATCGTCGCGCAGATCGACGCCATGGGCGATGGCCGCATAGAACTCGGCCTCGGCGCGGGATCCTTCCCCGGCGAACACGACACAGCGCGGAGATATCTCGACGCCAATGTCGCGACGCTCGGGTACGAGATCGTGGATCCCGACGCGGCCGCCAGTATCGCCGAGGTGCTCTTGACCACGAACGCTGATCTGGCCGAGTCCCACCAGATCGCCCTGTTGCCGCACCGCCCCGGCTTCGTGAGTGGTCACTGACGATGAGCGCGCAGCGGTCCGGTTCGTCCTTCCCACGTGGCATGGCGCTGCTCGTGGCGGGTGCCTTTTTCATGGAGATCCTCGACGCGACGATCATCGGCCCGGCCATCCCGCGTATCGCACAGTCATTCCGAGTCGATCCCGTCGATGTCAACGTCGCGATTTCCGCTTATCTCGTGACTGTCGCGATCCTCATCCCGGCTAGCGGTTGGGTGGCGGATCGGCTGGGCGCCCGACGGGTCTTTCTCACTGCAATCGCGGTGTTCACCGTCGCGTCCGTTGGCTGCGCGGCAAGCATATCGCTGCCCATGCTCGTGGCGATGCGGGTTCTCCAGGGCGTGGGCGGAGCCATGATGGTGCCCGTCGGTCGGTTGGCTGTGCTGCGGTCCAGTGACAAGAGCGACCTGGTACGCGCCATCTCCGTGCTTACCTGGCCAGCCCTCCTCGCGCCCGTCATCGCGCCAGCCATCGGCGGTGCCATGACCACGTTCTGGTCCTGGCAATGGATCTTTGTCGTAAACATCCCCATCGGTATTGTCGGATTCACGTTGTCGCTCAAGCTATTTCGCGGTGATCGCGAGCTTGACTCAACATCGCTGGACTGGCGGGGGCTTACGGTTCTCGGTACAGCCATCGCTGCGGCGCTGATCGCGCTGGAAGGCATTCGGTTGACCGGCACCGACTGGCCGTACGTCGTCATCGGTGCGGCCGGTGCGGCCATTCTGTTCGTGATCGCCACGATTCATTTCCGTCGCTACCCGCATCCGCTTGTCGACTTGCGAGTGCTGCGGACACCGACGCTGCGTATCAGTGTCTCCGCAGGCGCGCTCTACCGGCTGGTAATGACGGCCGTACCCTTCCTGCTGGCACTGCAGTTTCAGCTCAGCTTCGGCTGGACACCACTATCGGCGGGCGTAGCGGTGGCGGCACTGTTCGTCGGCAACATCGCCATCAAACCCGCGACGACACCTCTGATGCGGCGCTTCGGAATCCGTCGCCTGCTGCTTGGCAATGCAGTGTTCTCGGCCGGATGGTTCGGTCTGCTGGCCGCAGTGGGCCCCAACACGCCGGTCTCGGTAATCGTGGGCATCCTCGTCGTCAGCGGTGCGTTCCGGTCGATCGGCTTTACCGCCTACAACAGCCTTGCGTTCGCTGACATCAACAGCAACGAGCTCACCCATGCCAACACTCTCAACGCCGCCGTTCAGGAACTTGCCGCTGGTGTTGGAATCGCGGTCGCCGCGCTCGCAGTCGCCATGTTCACACCGCTGGCGTCAACTGGCGGTCACGGTGCGTCAAGCGCCTACTCGTGGACCTATTTGGTCTTGGGCATGCTTACGCTGTTGACGGCGGTCGAGACGCTGCGGCTTCCTTCTGACGCTGGCATGCTCGTCACTCATCCATTGACCGAGCGGGGCAATCGCTGAACTGCCAAGAGGATTCAACGGGTGCAACCGGGACAGTTTGTCGGCGACTCCACGTAGTCGATTTCCCCGTGGCTTCGTCGGGAGTTTGGCCGTAGTGCGGAGCCGGTGCGTGCCCTAGGGCGGGGCGATACCGGAGATTCTGTGGAACATGTCGACGAGCTGGTCGATGACCTCGTCCATGGTCAATGGAAGTTGGCCATCCAGCCATGCCACGCCGATCTGTTGCGCGGCTCCGATGAATCCGTACGCTTTGAGGCGCATCTCGTTTGGTGGGGGTAGGACGTCATCGTTGGCGGCGAAGGCGAACCAGAGTTCGACCGCGCGCGTGGGGAATTCATCGCGGTGATTCTTGAGCGGGCCGGCCTGGGACTCGATGGCAAGAAACCGTACGACCCGTGGATCGCTCAAGAGGGCGCGCGCGTAGGCCGTGAGGGCGGGACGGGGGTCGCGGCCGCCGCCGACCGCAATCGCGGGAGCAACCGCAGCGACGATATTTCCGGTCACGTGCTCGAACACCGCGTCGGCAAGCTTGTCGATCGACGCGAAATTCTCGTAGTAGTACCGCTTGGTGAGTCCGGCCTCGGCGCAGACATCCACGATTCCGACCGCCGCGATTCCCTGCGTTCCGAACAGTTGAAGGCCGGCGTCGATCAGCCGCTGACGGCGCTGGTCCCGCCGATCGGTGGCACTGACGCCACGGTACGGGCGCGATAGGACCGCATCCGATGAGCTCGCTTCCTCCGCCATGAGTCCTCACTGTTGACACGCCCTCGTATCAGATACTACGGTCCACATGATCTGATACTTCATCGGATCAGTTTTAGGAGCTAACGATGACTGCAGCTGTGCTCCCATCGTTGGACCCCGACGGGTTGGTGTGGGAGCACTTCGGTCGCCAGCCGATGTATCGGTTGTCCAATGGGCTTCGTGAAGCGATGTTGCAGAACATGCATCCAGGACTCGCCGCAGGCGTCGAGCATCATTCGGTGTTCTTCGAGGATCCGCTCGCCCGCGGTAGTCGATCGATCGGGCCCATCATGTCGGTGGTGTACGGCGGATCCACCTCGCACGAGTGGGGAAAATTGGTACGAAGTTTCCACGGCACCATCAAAGGCGTCGACAAATACGGCCGCCGATACAGTGCCCTCAACCCCGAGACCTTCTTCTGGGCCCACGCAACGTTCGTCGACGACATCGTGACTGGACGGGAACTCACGGGTTATCCGTTTTCAGAGGCCGACAAATCGGCCTTCTACCTGGAATCGATCGACTGGTATCGCCTCTACGGCGTCAGCATGAAACCCGTCCCGCCGGATTGGGACGCATTTCAGCAGTACTGGGAGCACATGGTCAGCAACGTGCTCGAGGACAGCCGTCCCGTTCGGGAAGGCTTTCACATGTACCGGACCATGCCACCGCCGGCCAGCAAGCACCTGTCCAGTCGGGCCAACGCCGTTGCAGGACCGTTGATCCTGAAGCCGCTGGTGCAGACACCCCTGGTGAAACTGATGCTCTGGATCACCACCGGCGCGCTTCCACCGGTGATCAGAGAACGGCTGTGCCTGGACTGGAGTCGGTTGGATGAGCTGCGATATCGCCTACACCTCAAGGCTGTTCACGAAATGATGAAGGGGATCCCGGCACAGTTCCAGTACTTTCCGCTCGCCCGAGACCAGCGAGAGCACTACCGGCGCACGGGCACGAATCGACGTATCCCGTCGGCAAATCCCACGGCGAGCGCAGGCACATCGATCTGGGTCGGCTGCGCGGGGATGACACCGTCGAATGCCTCCCGCAAGAGCCCGAAGAGGTAGTCCACCGCGGC
>JAVRPF010000751.1:0-15409 GCA_032162385.1 Mycobacterium sp. | reverse complement strand
GCCTTGGCGATGTTGAGCGAGCCGAGGTTGCACGAGATGTCCTTGCCCACCTTGGCATAGGTCAGGTCCTCGTTGAACAACGACGGCGTCGACACCTGCAGGATCTCCGAGCACAGATTGCTGTGCGTGATCTTGCCCTCGATCGGGTTGGCCCGATTCACCGTGTCCTCGTACATGATGTACGGGTAGCCCGACTCGAATTGCAGCTCGGCCAGTGTCTGGAAGAACTCGCGCGCCTTGATCTTCGTCTTGTGGATCCGCGCGTCGTCGACCATCTCGTAGTACTTCTCCGTGACGGAGATGTCGGCGAACGGAAGCCCGTAGACGCGCTCGACGTCGTACGGCGAGAACAGGTACATGTCCTCGTTGCGCTTGGCGAGCTCGAAGGTGATGTCCGGGATCACGACGCCGAGCGAGAGCGTCTTGATCCGGATCTTCTCGTCGGCGTTCTCGCGCTTGGTGTCGAGGAACCGGAAGATGTCGGGATGGTGCGCGTGCAGGTAGACCGCGCCCGCGCCCTGCCTGGCGCCCAGCTGGTTGGCGTAGGAGAACGAGTCCTCGAGCAGCTTCATGATCGGGATCACGCCCGAGCTCTGGTTCTCGATGTTCTTGATCGGCGCACCGTGCTCGCGAATGTTGCTCAGCAGCAACGCGACTCCGCCGCCGCGCTTGGACAGTTGCAGCGCGGAGTTGATCGAGCGCCCGATGGACTCCATGTTGTCCTCGATGCGCAGCAGGAAGCAGCTGACGGGCTCGCCGCGTTGCTTCTTGCCCGAGTTGAGGAACGTCGGCGTGGCCGGCTGGAACCGGCCGTCGATGATCTCGTCGACGAGCTTCTCGGCGAGCACCGTGTCGCCGGCGGCCAGCGTCAGCGACACCATGACGACCCGGTCCTCGAACCGCTCGAGGTAGCGCTTCCCGTCGAACGTCTTGAGTGTGTAGGAGGTGTAGTACTTGAACGCGCCGAGGAAGGTGGGGAACCGGAACTTCTTGGCGTACGCGCGGTCGAGGAGGGTCTTGACGAAGTTGCGCGAGTACTGGTCGAGCAACTCGCGCTCGTAGTAGTTCTCCTTGACCAGGTAGTCGAGCTTCTCGTCCTGGTTGTGGAAGAACACCGTGTTCTGGTTGACGTGCTGCAGGAAGTACTGATTCGCGGCTTCCCGGTCCTTGTCGAACTGGATCTTGCCGTCTTTGTCGTACAGATTCAGCATCGCGTTGAGCGCGTGATAGTCCGTCTCCCCGGGCAGCGCATGGGGAGCGCTGGAGGTTACAGGCTCTGCAGCTGTGACGGTTGGTGGCACGTCTGGTCCTTCCAGAAGTCGGCGAGACCCGCACGGACGGCGGCGACGTCGTCCTCGGTTCCCATCAGTTCGAAGCGATAGAGGTAGGGCACGCCGCACTTGCGGGAGACCACGTCACCCGCGTAGCCGAATTCGGCGCCGAAGTTGGTGTTGCCTGCGGCGATGACACCGCGCAGCAGCGACCGGTTGTGTTCGTTGTTCAGGAACGCGATGACCTGTTTGGGGACGTATCCGCCGGCGTCGGGATCGGGCCCGTTGGCGTGCCCACCGCCGTAGGTGGGCAGGACCAGCACGTAGGGTTCGTCAACCTCGATGCGGCCGTGTAGTGGAATTCGGATGGCGGGCATCCCCAGCTTCTCGACGAAGCGGTGGGTGTTCTCCGAGACGCTGGAGAAGTAGACGAGATCGCTCATCACGCTCTCCTTTCTGCCCGTCGAATACCCGTTATGCCGTGGCTGCGACCGCCCCGGCGAGCGCCTTGATCCGATCCGGCCGGAAACCCGACCAGTGCTCGTTGCCGACCACCACGACGGGCGCCTGCAGGTACCCCAGCGCCATGACGTAGTCACGCGCCTCGGTATCCAGGCTGATGTCGACCTTCTCGTAGGCGACGCCTTGCTTGTCCAGCGCCTTGTAGGTGGCGTTGCACTGCACGCAAGCGGGCTTGGTGTACACGGTGACGGTCATCTTCGGTACGGCTCCTCTGCGGAAACTGGGACTTTCACTTGACGTGACTGGCAACTGATCGGGTTGGTGCATCTCCACTGTGTTCAGCGGATCCGGGACCCTCGAAATTCCTCAGATTCGTGCCGACCGAGGCTACGAATCCGGCGTGTCTGGGATCGACACCACCGGATTGGGAGCTCCGGCCGACCCTTGAAAGCTTGGGAACCGCGGGGGTCTGTCGGTCTGCAAGACACTACACCTAGTGGCCGACATTCAGAACAGGTACAAGATGTTCTGAACAACATTGATGAAATTCCCAGGTCGTAACCTCCGCAACGCCGAACCACCCGGCGTGTCGCGCATCACACGAGGGGTGTGTCGCGGCGCATGCACAGGTCTACCACCAGGCACCGACAACACTTCGGATCCAGAAGTCAGACAGCAAAGCCGCCGACGAACCCGGGCTCGTCGGCGGCTTTGCGATGAAGCGTACGGATCAGCTGATCTCGGCGACCAGCTTCTCGACGACCTCGCGCACGTCGGCGGCCACCTGGGCGTTCTCGCGCGGATGCTTGCCGTCGAAGACCGTCAACTGCAACGACAGCTTCAAATCCTCGACCACTCGCGGGCCGGCGACACCGAACGTCTTGCGGGTCTCGTCGTGCGCCCACACACCGCCGTACCGACCGCCCGCCGCACCGATGACGGCGGCAGGCTTGTCCTTCAGCGCGCCGTTGCCGAACGGGCGCGACAGCCAGTCGATGGCGTTCTTCAGCACCCCAGGAATGCTGCCGTTGTACTCGGGTGTGACCACGAGCGCGGCGTCCGCCTCGGCTGCCGCCCGGCGCAGCGCCTGCACTGGCTCGACCACGTCGTCACCGTCGATGTCCTCGTTGTAGAACGGCAGCTCGCCCAGCCGGTCGAACGGCACCAGGGTCACGCCTTCGGGAGCCGACTCGACGGCGAGCTCGGCCAGCTGACGGTTCACCGACGCCGCGCGCAGGCTGCCCACGAGTACCAATACCTTGCTATCCGACATGTTCCTCATTCCCTTCGATGGCTCGTTCCGATAGTCGCATGAAGTAACCGGACCGTGGTCCGATTAATTCCGTCTGAGCTAAAGTGCAAGGGTGAGCGTCGATCAGCTGGGCGAGCTTCCGGTGTCCACGCCACCGGAACGCGGCGATGCCGCCCGGAACCGTGCGCTGCTGCTCGACGCCGCCCGTCGGCTCGTGGCCGAGCGGGGCCCCGACGCGGTCACCATGGACGACATTGCCGCGGCGGCCGGCGTCGGCAAGGGCACCCTGTTCCGCCGGTTCGGCAGCCGCGCCGGACTGATGATGGTGCTGCTCGACGAGGACGAGCGGGCCAGTCAACGGGCATTCTTGTTCGGACCGGGACCGCTGGGCCCCGACGCGCCCCCGCTGGAACGACTGCTCGCCTTCGGACGTGAGCGGCTGCGTTTCGTCCACACCCATCGGGCCCTGCTCTCCGACGCGGCGCGCGATCCACAGATGCGGTACGGCGCACCGGCCATGGTTCTGCGCACGCACTTGCACGTCCTCCTCGAGGCGGCCAGGACGACCGGGGACCTCGACGTCCAGGCCGACGCCCTGCTCGCCCTGCTGGATGCCGATTACGTCCATCATCAGCTTGTCGACCGAAAACAAACCATCGAAACCCTGGGAGACAAGTGGGAGAGCCTGGCACGCAAGCTGTGCGGCAGGTAGCCACTCGCTGGATCCTGCACGTCGACCTCGATCAGTTCCTGGCATCGGTCGAACTCCGCCGACATCCCGAACTGGTCGGACTTCCCGTGATCGTCGGCGGCAACGGCGATCCGACCGAACCACGCAAGGTCGTCACCTGCGCCTCGTACGAGGCGCGGGAGTTCGGAGTGCACGCCGGAATGCCGCTGCGCACGGCCGCCCGCCGCTGCCAGGACGCCACCTTCCTCCCGTCCGATCCGGACGCCTACGACGAGGCGTCCGAGCAGGTGATGGGACTGCTGCGCGACCTTGGCCACCCGCTGGAGGTGTGGGGCTGGGACGAGGCCTACCTGGGCGCCGACGTGGCCGACCCGTTGGAGTTGGCCGAACGCATCCGCACCGTCGTCGGCGCCGAGACGGGCCTGTCGTGTTCGGTGGGCATCAGCGACAACAAGCAGCGGGCCAAGGTCGCCACCGGTTTCGGCAAGCCCGCCGGTGTCTTCGCGCTCACCGACGAGAACTGGATGCCGGTGATGGGCGACCGCGGGGTCGATGCGCTCTGGGGGGTTGGCCCCAAGACCACCAAACGGCTTGCCGGACTGGGCATCACGACCGTCGCCGACCTCGCCACCACTGACCCCACTCTCCTGACCGCGACGTTCGGGCCGACGACGGGCCTGTGGATCCTGCTGCTGGCCAAGGGCGGCGGCGACGCGGCAGTGAGTGCCGAGCCATGGGTGCCGCGCTCGCGCAGCCACGTCATTACGTTCCCGGCGGATCTCACCGAACGCGCCGAGATGGACTCGGCCATCGGCGAGTTGGCGCGACGGACGCTGACCGAAGTCCTCGAGCAGGGCCGGATCGTCACCCGCGTCGCGGTCACGGTGCGCACCAAGACGTTCTTCACGCGCACCAAGATCCGCAAGCTCGGAGCCCCGAGTACCGACGAGTCGGTGATCGTCGACACGGCGTTGGCGGTCTTCGATCAATTCGAACTCGACCGCCCGGTGCGACTGCTCGGCGTTCGGCTGGAGCTGGCGATGCCGCAGTCGAGCGCGCCGGTTGTCACCACCGACCCATAGCGTCGAGGCCATGCTGACCACCGTCGCGGTCCGGGGCTACCGCTCGCTGCGCGAGGTCGTCGTCCCGTTGGCCGGTCTCACCGTCGTCACCGGTGCCAACGGCACCGGCAAGTCGTCCGTGTACCGGGCGCTGCGGCTGCTTGCCGACTGCGGCCGCGGCGAGGTGATCGGTTCGCTGGCGCGCGAGGGCGGGCTGGAGTCGGTGCTGTGGGCAGGCCCCGAGCAGCTTGGTGGTGCCCGCCGCACCGGCACGGTGCAGGGCACCAGGCGTACCCGGCCGGTATCGCTCGAACTCGGGTTCGCCTCGGATGACTTCGGCTACGTGATCGACCTCGGGCTGCCGCAGAGCGCCGGCCACGGTTCGTTGTTCGCCAGGGATCCGGAGATCAAGCGCGAGGCGGTGTTCACCGGTCCACGGCTGCGGCCTGCCTCGACGCTGGTGCGCCGGGGCCGCGACTACGCCGAGGCCGCAGCGGAATCGGGCCGCGGCTTCGACGAGCTGACCCGATCTCTGCCGACGTACCGCAGCGTGCTCGCCGAGTACGCGCACCCCGAGGCATTGCCGGAGCTCGCCGCGGTCCGGGATCGCTTGCGCGGCTGGCGGTTCTACGACGGCTTCCGGGTGGACGCCGCCGCACCGGCGCGCCGGCCCCAGGTCGGCACCCGCACCCCGGTGTTGTCCGACGACGGCGGCGATCTGGCCGCCGCCGTTCAGACCATCGTCGAGGCCGACTTCGACGATCTTCCCCGCGCCGTCGCAGACGCGTTCGGCGGGGCGAGCGTGTCGGTGGCAGTGCACGATGGCCTTTTCGAGCTTCAGCTGCATCAGCGGGGCATGTTGCGACCGTTGCGAGCGGCCGAATTATCCGACGGCACACTGCGATTCCTGCTGTGGGGTGCTGCCCTGTTGAGCCCCCGATCTCCGTCTCTCATGGTGCTCAACGAACCGGAGACCTCGCTGCATCCCGATCTGGTGGCACCGTTGGCGGGGATGATCCGATCGGCTGCCCGAGGTACCCAGGTCGTCGTGGTGACGCACTCGGCAGCGATGCGACAACACCTCGATGCCGTGGACACCGTCGAGATCGAGCTCTACAAGGAGTGGGGCGAGACCCGGATCACTGGACAGACCACCCTGACCGCGCCGCCGTGGGACTGGGGCAAGCGTTGACGCGGAACGATCAACCGGTCTTAGACGGACGCAGGGCGCGGGTGAAGATGACGTTCACCCGTCGCATCGCGACGCTGTACGGCCACCACGCGATCCGCTTGAACGCGTACAGCGCGCGGATGTCGTTGGACGTGTACACCAGGTAGCGGTTGCGCACCACGCCGCGAAGGATCTTGTCGGCCACCAGTTCCGGCGAGACGGCGTGGCCGCTGAACCGGTCTATCCACTTGCGCACCTGCGGGTCCTCGCGGTCCACGCCCGCGATCTCGACGGACTGCACCAGCGGAGTCTTCACCGCCCCCGGCACCACCACGGACACCCCGATGCCGTGCCGGGCCAGATCGAATCGCAGCACCTCGCTCAGCCCGCGCAGGCCGTACTTGCTCGCGCTGTACGCGGCATGCCACGGTAGCGCCACCAGTCCCGCCGCCGAGGAGACGTTCACCAGGTGCCCGCCGCGGCCCGCCGCCACCATGGGCGGCACGAACGTCTCGATCACGTGGATCGGACCCATCAGATTGATGGACACCATCGACTCCCAGTGCCGGTGGGTGAGATGACTGACGGTCCCCCACGCCGACACACCGGCGATGTTCATCACCACGTCCAATGCTGGGGTTGCGCCCCCAATAGAGCTGTGGATGTCGGCGGCGAAGGCAGCCACCTGCTCGTAGTCGGACACGTCGAGCGCCCGGTGGGCCAGCACCTTGGCGCCCAGCGCACGCGCGTCGGCGACCGTCTCGGCCAGGCCTTCGGCATCGCGATCGGTGAGGAACAAGTCGGCGCCCTCGGCGGCCAGCTTCAGCGCCGTCGCGCGGCCGATACCACTGGCGGCGCCGGTCAAGAAGCACCGCTTACCTGCGAACCCGCTCCGCTGCGCCATGGCGCCGACCTTACCGGCGGCCGTTACTCCCCCTGGACGCCGTCGCCGCCCCACAGCGTGTTGAGCCACAACAGTTCGACCACGTCGATGGCGCGGGCCGGATCGGTGCCCCGGCCAACGAACGCGCTGTCGCACGACAGCGTCATTGCCGTGACCGAGGTGAGTATGCGGACCAGCGCGGGCAGGTCGTCGGAGATGGGTCGTGCGCCCGTGTCCTGTCGGACGAGGCTGACGATCTTGTCGATCACCCCGTCCTCGAAGTCGTTCATGATCTCCCGAATCTGCGCATCCGAATTCTGCGCCAGGGTGCACGCGCGCATGACCGGATTGTTGCTGGCGAACACTGTTGCCGCGCTGCCGACCATCCGCTTGGCGAAGTCGGACGGCGTTTCGCCGGACTCGCGCGGGGCAAAATCGTGGGTCAGCTTGTCGAGTTCGGCCATGGCGTCGGCCACGATCACGGCGAGCACGGCGTACTTGGAGTCGAAGTAGAAGTAGAAGCCCGACCGGGCCACGCCGGCGCGTTCGCTGATCATGCTGACCGACAGGTCGGAGAACCGCTGCACCTCGAGCAGTTCGCGGACCGCCATCAGGATCGCCTCGCGTTGCCGGTCGCCGCGGCTGCGACGGACTTCAGTTGGGACGGATTCGGCGCTCATCGACGTCAACCATCCCATTCACGCCACGCCAGATCAAAACTTGACATGCGTCAAGTGTGCCCTACAGGATGGGTGACACGAGTGAGAACGACCACACGTCCTCAGCCCAGGAGCTTGCCATGGCGACCATCAGCACCCCGGAGTACCTGCTCGACCAAGCCAAGCGACGGCTGATCCCCACGCTCAACAACATGCCGGGCATGGGCGCGATCGAGAAGCGGCTACGGCATCGCGAATGGAAACAGTTCGCGCTCGCCGAGCCCCCGCCGGGCAGCGACCTCAAGCCGGTGATGGGCGATGCCGGCCTGCCCGTGTTGGGCCACATGATCGAAATGTTCCGCGGCGGGCCCGAATACGTGCTGGAGATCTACAACACCTTCGGCCCGATTCACTACGCCTACTCCCCGGCCCTGCCCGCCGTGGTCGCGCTGGGTCCCGACGCGACCCAGGCAGTCTTCTCCAATCGCAACAAGGATTACTCGCAGAAGGGCTGGGACCCGGTAATCGGCCCGTTCTTCCACCGGGGCCTGATGCTGCTGGACTTCGATGAGCACATGCACCACCGCCGGATCATGCAGGAGGCGTTCACCCGCACCCGGTTGGCGGGCTACGTCGAGCACATCGACCGCGTGGCATCGCAAGTCGTGGCCAACGACTGGGTCGCCGACGACCCGCGGTTCCTGTTCCACCCCGCGACGAAGGAGCTGACGCTCGACATCGCCTCGATGGTGTTCATGGGTCACGAACCGGGTACCGACCATGACCTGGTCACCAAGGTAAACAACGCCTTCACCACGACCACCCGTGCCGGCGGCGCGATCATCCGGACCGGGGTTCCACCATTCAAGTGGTGGCGGGGCCTGCAGGCACGCAAGGTGCTCGAGGATTACTTCGCCGCGCGGGTCAAGGAGCGCCGCACGGCCGAGGGCACCGACATGCTCACGGTGTTGTGCCACACCGAAGACGAGGACGGCAACCGCTTCTCCGACGACGACATCGTCAATCACATGATCTTCGTGATGATGGCCGCCCACGACACCTCCACGTCGACGTTGACGACGATGGCTTACCACCTCGCCGCCAACCCGGAATGGCAGGAGCGCTGCCGTGACGAGTCGGCCAGGCTCGGCGACGGTCCAGTCGACATCGAGGCGCTGGAGAAACTGGAGACCCTCGACCTGGTGATGAACGAGTCGCTGCGGTTGGTGACGCCGCTGCCGATGAACATCCGCCAGACGGTCCGCGACACCGACCTGCTCGGCCACTACCTACCGGCGGGCACCAACGTGGTGACGTGGCCGTCGATGAACCACCACTTGCCCGAGCTGTGGACCGACCCGGAAAAGTTCGACCCGGCCCGGTTCGCCGAACCGCGCAGCGAGCACAAGCAGCACCGCTACGCCTTCGCCCCGTTCGGCGGCGGCGCGCACAAGTGCATCGGGATGGTGTTCGGTCAGCTCGAGGTCAAGACCGTCATGCACCGGCTGCTACGTCAATACCGGCTGGAACTGATCCACCCCGGATACAAGTCGCGGCTGGACTACGGCGGCATGCCCATGCCGATGGACGGCATGCCGATCGTGCTGCGCCCGCTGCGCTAGGCGCTCAGTCGATTCGCGCAGGCGATGACCGCCCGCAACGCGGACTGGGTGGCGTCCCGCGCCCACCCCATCGCCCATTCGGCGTTGGCCCCGTCGGTGCCACGGATGAACGTCGCGATGCCGTCATCGGCTCGAAGCTGGTGGAACTTCAGCATCTCGACGGCAACGCCGCGGTCGTAGAGCATCGCGGTCAGCGCCGCGACCGGCCCGCCGGCCGCCGCCGTCGACGTGCTGATCCGATCCCCGATGGCGATCGTGGCCTGATAGTTGCGCGCCTGCGGTCCCCATCGGGTCGCGGTGCTGTCGACATCGGTGCATTCCCATTGGCCGAGCCGCAGCGGCCCGACCGTTGGGGCGTACGTGGCGTGGAATGCGTCCGAGGACATCGCTTCGGACTCCTCGCGCAGACCCCGCGGCAGCGGCGAGTCGAACTGCGCTGCGAACGGGGGTGTCGCGCTGATCGCGGATTGTGTCGAAGATTGGGAGAACATGTGCCGGTCTTCTCTTGCCAGAGGGAATGACCGACGGAGTAGCAACGACCCACAGCGAGGGGTCGGTCCAGATCAGACCCCGCTGCGGGTTGCTACCACGAGAAGACTTCGCACGATCGTCACGCTAGCGGTTCGCGGTCTCGATCCGCAACCGACTTGATCAGCACCCCGGCCTGGTCACCGCGCGCACCAGAATCGGCAGGAAGGGCGGGTGGCTGGTGCGGCCATCACGCTGGCTCTCGTTGCCGTAGCAATCTTCTCGGCCACCCTGGCGATCCAGGCGTCGGCGTCGCGCGGGTGATGTTCTCGATGGCCCGAGACAACCGGCTGCCGTTGGGCAAGTTCCTCTCGAAGGTCAACAAGCGCACCGGCACCCCGGTGATGACCGGCATCGCGGTCAGCAGGCTGGCGATCCTGGTGCTGCTGGTCAACATCGGCCAGTCCAGCGTCTTCGCCGCATCGCCTCCGTTTCGGTGGTGATCGTCTATCTCGCCTACCTGATGGTGACGGTGCCGGCGCTGGTGCACCGGCTGCGTGGCACCAGCCTGTCGTACGGTCCGCCGGTCATGGACCTCGGCAAGTGGGGCGTCCCGGTGAACCTGATCGCCGTGGTGATGGTGGGCTGTTGGTGGTCAACATCGGCTGGCCACGCCAGGAGGTCTACGACCCGTCGGACACGCCGTGGTTCCTGCAGTATTTCGCGGTCATCTTCGTCGCGCTCACGCTCGTCGTCGGGTTCTTGGCCTATCGCGTGGTCAAGGACCGCGACGGCGCGCCCGACCCGGTCGACGCGCTGGTCGAGATGAAGAAGTAGCACTCCGCCAGGGCTGCTGCCGGGGCGCGCGCTCCTGCCGCGGTCTGGGCGTGGCATAGGGTCTGGCCCCGATGACTTCTTGGGAATGGGTACTGCTCTTCGCCGCCGGAAGCGGGGGCGGCCTGGCGGGCAGCGTCGCCGGGCTGGCGTCGGTGTCCACCTATCCCGCCCTGCTCCTGGTGGGGCTGCCACCGGTGGCCGCCAACGTGACCAACACCGTCGCGCTGGTATTCAACGGCATTGGATCGGTCTCGGGTTCACTACCCGAACTGCGGGGCCAGCGTGCTCAGCTCACACGACTGATCCCGATCGCCGCGGTGGGCGGCGCCGCGGGCGCGGCATTGCTGTTGTCCATCCCCGCCGAGGGCTTCGAGAACGTCGTGCCGATCCTGATCGGCGTCTCGGCGGTCCTGATCGCATTGCCCCGCCGCCAACGCGCCGGGGGCGCCGGCCGCAGCAGAACCCACACCGTGCTGGAAGGGGCAGCCATCCTCGCGCTCTGCGTGTACGGCGGCTTCTTCGGCGCGGCGGCAGGCGTCCTGCTGCTGGCCCTGCTCCTGAGCACCCGCGGCGAGTCCATGGCCCACGCCAACGCGACGAAGAACGTCGTGCTCGGGGTGGCGAACTTCGTTGCCGCGCTTGTCTTCATCGCGGTGGCGCCGGTCGACTGGCTCGCCATCGTACCGCTGGGCATCGGGTGCCTGCTCGGGTCGAGGCTTGGACCCGTGGTCGTCCGCCATGCCCCGGATACCCCGATTCGACTGGTGATCGCCGTTGCGGGGCTGGCGGTCGCCGTCAAGCTCGGGCTCGACACCTATCGGTGATCAACGGCGTCGAAGAACGACCCCTCGGCAATATGCACGCGGTCTGCGACGTGATGCTCGCGCAGCAGGGGTTCGGCAGCTGCGACCACATGGGGCAGGTCGAAGAGGACGCCCTTGGCGGTTGGCGTAGCCGCCAAGATGCCGGCCAGCAGCCGGCCGTGCCCGCCTGCGACGTCCACGATGGTGCGATAGTCGGTGAAGTCGTAGGCGGCTGTGACCACGGCGACCGCCAATTCCGAGAAGCTCGTCATGCTTGGTTGAAGACTTCGCTGAGTTCGGGTTCGCTTGCGACATAGTCGAAGGCCTCCTTGCCACGAAGCTTGGGGACGACCGCCTCACCAGTCCTGACCGCCTCGATGCAGTGGCTCCAGTGCTCGCCGGTCCTGTGGGGAGCCTGCGCCAGCGGTGTCAGGTCGTAGCGGCCGTCGCGGCGCTGACGGAAGATGCCCCGGCCGATCAATGCACGCAGCAGCCGGCCCAGCGCGTCTGGGTCCGAGCCGACCGTGCCTGCCAGTTCACCGATCCCGAGAGGCTTTTCGGCCAGGGCATCGGCGATGCGCAGCTCGGCGGCGACGGTGATGGCCTGCGACAGCCACGTGCCAGTAATGAGCTCCACCATCACGGCCGGCGCCGGAGCCGGAGACTGATGAAGCCGCAAGAGGTGATGACGGGCCCGCTCGATCACGCGGACCAATGGGACCGGTGGAACCTTGGTAGAGATGGTCATGCACTTGAAGATTTCATGGAGGCATAGGGGAGAATCCGTGGAGAAATCCGGCAACCGATGGCTGACCCGCCGGCCAAACCGGCAAGCCCGTGCAGCAACGGGGCGCTCCAAGTTGTCGCCCGACGCCTGACCCCGTTCGAAGATCGTCTGAGACACCGTCGAGAAGCTCACGTCACGGAGCTGAGCAAAGAATGCTTCGATCGGTCGCAACCTCGTTGCCGGCGACTCGGCTAAACCAGACGAACACGGTCCTGCCGATGGAGGTCTGGCTGGCTCGCGATCGCATGTGACGCGGTGTGACTGGCGATCACGACGAGCTGCCCTCGCGGAAATTTTGGACGCTCGCCGAGAGCCCGGATTGACACGAACTAGCGGTTGAATCCGCTGTCAAGACGAGTTACGGTTTCCGCGACCTTGATCCTGTCAGAGGGTGCTCTGGCGATCGCTTCGAATTTCGACGAAGAATCGAGTGGCTGTGGCCGAGTCGGCGGCGAATGATGGAGAAGCCCCAGTAATTGTCGGACTGTCCGACGCGGCGATGCACATGTACGCGGCCGCGATCGACGCCCTCCCCGACCCCGGTGATCCGGAGTACGCCCACCGCGCAGGTGTGATCCTCTACGGGCTCCGAAAGCTGCAGGCATCGCTGTCCGACGCCGCAGGCCGCAGCAGGGTCACGCCGTCGGTCATCGTCGCATTGAGCGGCGTCCGGACCCGCTACGACGAATTGATGGAGACCGCCGCCAACGGACCGAGCGCCACCCTGGGCCAGCGGCTGTACGTCGCGCGCGGACGCGCCAAGCTCTCGACCAAGGAAGCCGCGAACGGGGTGGGGCTGCGTCGGGACCTCATCGAGGCGGTTGAGGCCGAAGAGCCACCCACCGAAGAAGAGTCCAGCAGGATCAAGGATCTCATCGCCGCACTCGGCGGTTGACCTCAATCGGCCGGCGATCGTCGGCCGCGCATGGGCGTGCTCGTCGGAGAGCGTGAATGACCTTCCGCCAGCACCACATCGACGACCTCGGCCACGTCCGCTCCCGGCCCTCGAGTATCTGGCTGCCGGTCACGACGTTCGTCGCCATCACGTTCCTGGCCTCTGCCGCGTGCCAGACTGCCCAGGGCGCACTCGGGATCGACCCCGCCCTGATCGCGATCGTCCAGTTCGCGCCCGCGTTGGGCGCCGTCGCGACCGTCCTGCTCTTCCGGGGATCGACCCGGTGGTGTTTCCAGTTCGTGCCGGGAACCTTCACGGGCGCCGGCGCCCTGCGGATCGGTGCCGCCCTGGCTGCTGCCGGCACTCTCGTGCTGCTGACCGTCGCGCTCTGCGCCGCCACTGGCATCGCCATTCCCGTCACGGGCCTGTCCACCGTCGGACCGCCGGTTGCAGCACTTCTCGTCGCCCAGTTCGTTGGCGCCTGCGGAGAAGAGCTCGGCTGGCGCTGCTTCCTGCAGCCCACCCTGGGCACCCGAGCGGGTCCGGTCACCACCGGTGCCGTGGTCGGATTGATCTGGGGGCTGTGGCACGTTCAGGTGATCGCGCTCGGACCCTGGTACCTACTGGGGTTCCTGGCCGCCACCATCGGGATGTCGATCGTGCTCGCACTGCTCCTGCACACCAGGGGTTCACCCGATCTGCTCGTCGCTGGCCTCTTCCACTTCCTGATCAACATCGCCCTGCTGGTGGTCCTCGACGAGGAAAGCGGAAACGCCGCACCGGAGATCGCGTTCGGAGTGGCCGCGCTGGTGGTGGCGGCCTGCGCCGCCATCGGTCGGTACCTGTACCAGGGCAGGCAGACCCCTAGCCGCGGTCGCGTCAGGTGAACGGGCTGTCGCCCTTGGCCACCCGCGTGCCCAACTCGATCAGCGAGGCCGCCGAGGTGTGCAGTCGCTCACCGGCTTCCCTGCTGGCCTGCCCGGCCAGATAGCGCGACCAGGTGCCCTCGATGACGATGCCGAGTTTGAAGCAGGCAAGCGCGACATACCAGTCCAGCCGCGACCTGTTGCGGCCACCGGCCGCCGCATACGCGTCGAGCAGTTCGGCTCGACCCGCCAGGTTCCCGAGCGCGGCCAGTTCGGAACCGGCGTCGATGGTGTTGGGTTCGGTCGGCCAGCACACCATCATCCAGCCGAGGTCCAGCAGCGGGTCCCCGACGGTGCACATCTCCCAGTCGATGAACGCCGCGAGTTCAGGGCGGTCACGGCGCAGCAGCACGTTGTTGAGGTGGGCGTCGCCGTGCATGATGCCCGGCTCGCCATCGGGCGGCCGTTTGGCCTCGAGCCAGTCGGCCAACTCGGTGACCGCCGGTAGCGACTCCGGCTCGTACCGGTCGTGCCGGTAGCTGGCGAGCAGACCGAGGAACTGCGGAACCTGGCGGGCCAGAAAGGATCCCGGCCGCCGGATCTCCGCCAGCGGGCTGCCCTCCCATTCGACGCTGCCCAGCCGCGCCAGGCTGCCCGCGTAGGCCAGTCCGACGTCGTGCCGCATGGCGGGATCCTCGACGTACGCCTGGGCCATCTCGTTACCCGGGTTGAATCCGTCGACCTCCTCCATCAGGTAGAACACCACGCCGAGTACGCCGAGGTCATCGCACCCTGCGATGAATTCCGGATGCGGTACCGGCGTTCCCGCCAGCGTGCGCAGCACCGCGATCTCGCGCAGCATCGTCTTGTCACTGGTCGGCCTGGGGTGCTGCGGCGGCCGGCGCAGCACCATCGGGCGGCCGTCGAGGCGCAGCCGCACCACGATGTTCTGGCTGCCACCGGTCAGCGGTTCGACGTCGGACACGTCCGCGCCGAGGCCCGTCGCACGCACCCAACCCTGCAGCGCCGTCCGGTCTTCGTCGGTCAGGGTCGGCTGCGTGGGCGCGTCATCGGGCATGACTGTCATCGTCGCGCCCACATGGCCCGGTCGTGACGGGATCGACCGAAGTCGTTGGCCTTCGGCCGGTCTCAGTGCCCATCGCCGCGGCGCTGGCCGCGGCCATGAGGTTGACGAGCTCGTTGCGGCTCACCGAGCCCATCATTTGCACGGCGGCGCGCATGTTCTCGCCGACGATCCACGTCGGCCCGTTGCCGAGGTTGCCGAAGGCGTCGGCGACCACCTCGTCGACCGTGGCGGCATCGGCCAGCGGCTGATCGGCGGCCGTCGTCGACCCCAGTTCGGCTTCCAGCCGCCGCAGGGCAGGTGTGTCCGTCTTGCCGAGAATCAGACCGAGCACGTCGACGCCCTTGCCGTTCAGCTCACTCCAGAGCGCCTCGGCGACGACCATGTCGAAGGCCTTCGTGGCGGCGTAGGCGACCATGTTCGGTGCGCCTGCGAACCCGGCGCCGGAACCCAGGACGACGATGCCGCCGGTTCCCCGCGCCACCATCGGCTGGGCGAAGTGGTGGCACAACTGCAGCGGCACGGTGGAATTGCGTTGGATCATCGCCTCCGCCGTCGACACCGGATTGGCCAGGAACGGCTCGAAGTTGGGGTCAG
>JAVRPF010000750.1:0-6099 GCA_032162385.1 Mycobacterium sp. | reverse complement strand
CCGGTGCCCCGCGTCGCCACGATCAGTGACGACGCGCTCCGGGAAAGCGTCGAACTCAACCAGCTGCGGGTCCTGCGGGAGCGGGGCGGTGATCTGATGCTGTTGTCGCCGAAGGCGTCCGGGATGGAACACCACGTTCCCGACCAACCGACCGCAACGGCGTGGGCCATGGCCTCGAATGATCTGGTGCACCGGGTCGCGCAGCTCTACCCGGACGCCTTCGCGCCCGTGGCGCAGCTGCCGCAGACGCCGGGTGGCGAGCTCGGTCCGGTGATCGACGAACTCCGACGGTGCGTGGACGAGCTTGGCTTCGTCGGCTGCAACGTCAACCCCGACCCCACCGGGGGCTACTGGACGACACCGTCGATGACCGACGAGTACTGGTATCCGCTCTACGAGGCGATGGTGGAGCTCGACGTGCCCGCGATGGTGCACGTCTCGGCGTCGTGCAACCCGAACTTCCACACCTTGGGCGCGCACTACCTCAATGCGGATACCAGCGTGTTCATGCAGCTCGTCTGCCACGACCTGTTCGACCGGTTCCCGGCGCTGACCTTCGTGATACCGCACGGCGGCGGCGCGGTGCCCTATCACTGGGGCCGGTACCGCGGCCTGGCGGCGCGCCTTGGCCGACCCGACCCGAGCGAGCTGCTGCGCAACGTGTTCTTCGACACCTGCGTCTACCATCAACCGGGAATCGACCTGCTGTACAACGTGATTCCCACCGAGAACATCCTGTTCGCCTCGGAGATGCTCGGTGCCGTCCGCGGCGCCGACCCGCAGACCGGTATCGCATGGGATGACACGCTCGCCTACGTCGACAACCTCGGACTCTGCGAAGCGGACCGGCGAGCGATCGTCGAATGCAACGCCCGGCGGGCCTACCCACGACTGGACCGGCGGTTGGCCGCCGGGGAGAGGTGACCATGTCGCGCATCCACCTGACCTTCGCCTGCGGCGACTATGACCGGACCCGCGCGCTCGAAGACGGCAGCGTGCGCGCCGACGGAATCGACCTGACCTGTCTGCGGCTGCCGGTCGAGGAGACGTTCTTCCGGATGCTGCGGCACCGCGAGTTCGACATCGCGGAGATGTCGCTATCGACCTACGCCGCGACGCTGGACCAGGACCCGCGGCCGTTCGTCGCGCTGCCGGTGTTCACCTCGCGCATGTTCCGGCACGGTGGGATCTACATCAACGCCAACGCCGGCATCTCGGCACCTACCGACCTGTGTGGCAAGCGCGTCGGAGCTCCCGAGTTCCAGTTGACCGCAGGCGTGTGGATCAGGGGGATCCTCGCCGAACACCACGGCGTGCCGATCGATTCGGTGACGTACTACACCGGGGGGCAAGAGACGCCGGGACGGATCGAGAAGGGTACGGTCGACACCGACTTGGACATCCGCCCGATCCCCGCGGGGGCGACACTGTCGCAGATGCTGGCGGCAGGCGAGATCGACGCCCTGCACACCCCACGGGTGCCCAGTCCCTTCCGCGACCGTGACCCACGTGTCAAGCGGCTGTTCGACGACGTGGTCGCGGTCGAGAAGCAGTACTTCGCCGCGACCGACATCTTCCCGATCATGCACGTCGTGGTGATCCGCCGTGACGTTTACGAGCGGCATCGTTGGGTCGCGCAGTCGTTGTACAAGGCGTTCCTGACTGCGCGCGACGAGGCGTATGCGCGTGTCTACGACTCGTCGGCGCTTCGGTTCATGGAGCCTTGGCTGATCCAGCACCTCGAAGAAGCTCGGCAACTGCTCGGCCGCGACTACTGGTCATACGGTCTTGCAGCGAACGAGAAGACGCTCGATGTCTTCCTGCGCTACCACCACGAGCAGGGGTTGTCCCGGCAGCGCTACGGGCCCGCCGACCTGTTCGCCGCCGAGACCACCGAAGCATTCGTCATCTGACATCCCCGCGAGCAGACGCAAAGGTGCCCGACACGCCGAGGTTTTGGGGACTTTTACGTCTGCTCGCGCAGAAAAAGGGGCTTCACATCTGCCACCGAACATGATAGAAATCACATCAATGGTCTGAGTGTCAGTCCATTCACCACCCAGTGCTGAGGAGTGTGCCGTGACGAAACGTTCGACTATCTACGTCGTAGTGGCTCTGGTCCTGATCGTTGCAGGCTGTAGCAGCCCGACCGCAGGCCCTCCCGGCTCCGCGGCGTCCGGTTCGACCGCAGCGCAACAGGTTTACGATCAGATCAACGGCCTGTCCGGCGATCAACGTACGACGACGTTGCTGGATCTGGCCAAGAAGGACGGTCAGCTGGCGCTGTACACCTCCAACACCGACATCGAGGATGTCGTGAAGGCGTTCGAGGACAAATACGGCATCAAGGTCGAGACGTACCGGGCCAACTCGGAGACCGTGCTGCAGCGGATACTGCAGGAATCGAGCGCCCAGTACCAGGGCGCCGACCTCGTCGAGACGAATGCCGGCGAACTCAACGCGCTGCAACAGCAGCAGCTGCTCTCGCCCTACGAAGGCGAACTGCGAGACAAGGTGCGCCCGGAGGGTCGCAAGGACGGCTGGACCGCCGACCGCTTCAACGCGTTCGTATTGGGCTGGAACACCGACAAGGTCAAGCCGGGAACCGAACCGAAGTCGCTGAAGGACCTGGCAGGTCCGCAGTGGAAGGGCCGTGTCGGCTTCGAGATCGGCGATGTCGACTGGTACGCGGCGATGGTCGACTACTACAAGTCGCAGGGGATGTCCGACGCCGACGTCACGGGTCTGTTCAACAGCCTGGCGGCGAACGCGAAGATCGCCAAGGGTCACACGGTGATGGGTGAGTTGCTGTCCGCAGGCCAGTTCGACACCGCGGTCTCGATCTATTCGCACACCGTCGACAACGCGGCCGAGAAGGGCGCACCGGTGGCGTGGAAGACCGCGGGCAAACCCGTCGAGCCGGTGGTGGTGCGACCCAACGGCGCAGGCCTGCTGAAATCGGCGAAGCATCCGGCGGCCGCGATGCTGTTCCTCGACTTCCTACTCACCGACGGCCAGGCGGTGATAGCCGGCGCGAATCGGATCGGGGCGATCCCCACCGCCGATGACCCGCTGGCGGGCGTCGAGACCGTCTCCGTTCCCGAGGAGGAGTTGCTCAACAACGCGAAGAAGTGGAGCGACGCCTACAAGAGCGTGACCGACGCCGGTGGTCAGTCCTAACGCCGCAATCAGTCCGAAGCGCACACGACGAAATACGGCAACTGGTCCACCCACGGGCGAAAGGCAGGACATGGCAACGCGTACCACGACGAAGGTCTCGCACTACCACGTGCAGAAGAAGCGCAGGGCCGACTTCATCGAGCAGTGGCGCGGGTACCAGAAGACCGTGGTCGGCGTCGAAGACGCGGTGCTCGCCGAGACCGCGCGCGGAACCCGCGTCGGCGTGTACGTGGGTGCCGACGGAGATCGCCCGACCCGCTCGATGGACGCCCTCGTCCACGAGATCGACCCTGGCGTGGTTTCGACCATCCATCGCCATTCGTGGGACGCGATGGTACTGGTGGTGGCCGGACACGGCTGGACCGAAATCGATGGAGAGCGAATCGACTGGGGCCCAGGCGATTCACTTCATCTGCCCGCGTGGTCGTGGCACCGGTCGGGCAACGACGGCGACGCGATGGCGCGTTACGTGACGTTCTCGAGCGAGCCGTTGCTGGAGACCATGGGCATGTCGGTGCTCGAGGACGCCGGTGCCACGCCGGTCGCCGAGTTGCCGCCCCGGCCGGGCTATTCCACCGATGCCGCAGGTGACGACCCGTACGCCCGCCGGGTCCGTCGACTCGCCCGCGATCAGCACGCGCGGCGGTCGGGCCGGCTGCACACAGACTGGGACGAACTCGAACTGTTGCCGACGCCGCGCGGAACCCGCACGACGTTTCTGCTGGACCGTGCCATCGGCTATCAAGCGTCCGGCATCTCCATGGCCATGTTCGAACTCGGGCCGGGCCGGGGCCAGTCGATGCACCGTCACGCCGGAGAGGCGTGGCTCTACGTGCTCGAGGGCTCCGGGCACAGCTATCTCGGCACCGAACCCGAGGGCGGCACCGACCACCCGTGGAAGAAGGGCGATCTCATCGTCGTCGACCACTTCCTGTGGCACCAGCACTTCAATGACGACCCGACGCAGACCGCGAAAGTGGTCCGGATCCACATGTTCGACAGCCTGCTCGACACGATGCGGGTGCTGATGGATCCCATGGTCCTCTTCGAGGAGCCGCCGCAGCACATCCGCGACGCGCAGGCCGGCGACATCACCACGATCGACTGGCCGGAAGTCACCAGGCCGACGTGGCCGTGACGCCGGTCGCGCTCCCACCCGGCGTGTTGTCGGTCCACGCGCTGCCATCGGATCACCACGACGGGCCGTGGGACCACATTCTCACCCCGGCGGGACTCAAGGACCGGCTGCTCAACCACGCCCTGCTGACTCTGTTGCACGGGCCGGCACTGGCCAGCATGGCCGGGCTGCCGCACGGACTCATCATCCTGTCGGGGCCACCGGGAACCGGAAAGACGACATTGGCGCGTGGCCTGGCGCAGACGGCCGCGCTGGCGGTGGCGCCGCGCGGGGCGACGACGTACGTCGAGATCGACCCGCACGCGTTCCCGAGTGAGTTGCTCGGCGAAAGCCAGCGCAACATCAGCCTGTTGATGACAGAAACGATCCCCGAACTCGCCGCGCGGCGGCCGCACACCATCGTGCTGGTCGACGAAGTGGAGAGCTTCGCGGTCCGCCGTTCCAGCGCGTCGTTCGGCACCAATCCGGTAGACGTGCACCGGGCCACGGATGCGCTGCTGGCCGGCATCGACGCCGTGGCGGCGGACTCACCCAGGGTGCTGTTCGTGGCGACGACCAACTTCGTCGACGCCGTCGACGAGGCGTTCCTGTCCCGAGCGGACCTCGTCGTGCAGTTGTCGTTGCCGGACTCGACGACGATCGCCCAGATCATCCGGCACAGCCTGCTCGAGATCTCCGTGCTCTGGCCGGCCATCGGGTCGCTGGCGGACGACGATGGCCTGCACGCGAAGGTGGCGACCGCATGTGCCGGGTGGGGTGGGCGACGGGTGCGCAAGCTGGTGCTCTCTGCGCTGGCTCTGCGCCAAGAGGTAACCCGTGATCCGAATCGGTTGACCGTCGACGACCTGTTGGGCGCGGTCGACGGCATTGCACCGGACGGGCCGCTGTAACCGATTTCGAGGGAGGTACCGAGCGGATGCGACTACGGCAACCCGCTGGACTGGTCAGACTGCTGGTCGCGTTGGGGCTGGCGGCGGCGCTGGCCGCGTGCGGTAGCCCACCAGGGGCAGGCATCGACGTCGACCACACCGGTCCCGCACCGGCCGCGCAGCCATGGGACGGGCTCACCGGGGCGGCGAGGGAGAACGCACTCCTCGACGCGGCGAAACGCGAGGGCGACCTCACCGTCTACTCGGCATTCAACGACGAGCAGTCGATGGCCGACGCCTTCAGCAAGAAGTACGGCATCAAAGTCAGCGTCTACAACGCCAATTCCGAGACCGTTCTGCAGCGGGTCGTTCAAGAAGCCACGGCGAAGAAGCTCGGCAACGATCTGCTGGTCGCGCCCGCCACCGACATGGCGGCGATGCAATCGCGCGGGCTGTTGGGCGATTACAGCTCGCCGTACCGGGACCTGATGCCCGACGCGGGGAAGTCCGCTGGGTGGACCGGCGTGCGCCGACTGGCGTTCATCGCAGGCTGGAACACCGACAACATCTCGCCCGATCAGCTTCCCAAGGACTACGCCGGGTTCGCCGATCCGAAGTGGCAGGGTCGAATCAGCATGGAGTACAGCGACATCGACTGGTATGCCACGCTGCGCCGCTACTACCAGCAGCGTGGGATGTCGCCGAGCGACGTCACCGCGATGTTCCAGCGAATCGCCGGCAACGCGAAGACCGCGAAGGGGCACACGGTGCAGGCCGAGCTGCTCGCGGCGGGCCAGTTCGACGTGGCACTGTCGGTCTACACCCAGAGCATCGGGAGGCTCACCGACAAGGGCGCATCGGTGTCCTACGGCGCGGGCACCGGCCACATCGTCGATCCTGTGGTGGTGCGCT
>JAVRPF010000749.1:0-2653 GCA_032162385.1 Mycobacterium sp. | reverse complement strand
TCGGTGACCGCAGTGGCCGCCGGCGCCCCGCCGAGCGCGTCGGCCACCAGCTGGTACGGATCCTCGCCATCCACCCAATCCCGCACGGAGAGGCCGAGTTCCGGCACCGCCGACTCCTTCAGCGAGGCCAGCTCCATTCGTGGCACCACGACGGTGGGCTCCCCCGAACCCAGAACCAGCGCGGTCAGGCGCTCGAAGGTCTGGGCCCGCGAGCCGAGCAGATAGCGCAGGTCGTAGCCGGGTGTGATGACCAACCCCGCCAGACCGGCCGCCGCCGTGGCCTCCGCCGCAGCCTTCAGTCGGTGCGCGTACACATCGGTGCCGAATCGGCCCGTCTCGTTGGCGTGGTCCATGCCGACGAGGCTAATCCGCACGTCGGTAGCTGGCGACCTCGACCAGGTTGCCGTCCGGGTCGCGGCAGTAGTGCGACGTCATGGGGCCCTGCGCGCCCGTCTTGGGGACCGGTCCTTCGGTGATCTCGACGCCGCAGTCCCGCAGGTGCGCACCGATCGCGTCGGGGTCGGCGTCGGCGATGAAGCACAGGTCGAGCGAGCCAGGCGCATCGGTTGCGGCCGTCACCCAGTTCGGCGCACCGGTGGGCCGCACGTTGATCTTCTGCTCGCCGAACGCTAGGGCGATCCGGCCGCCGCCGAACACCTCGCGTCTCATCCCCAACACCCGGACGTACCAGTCGGCGGTGGCGTCGACGTCCCGGCAGTTCAACACCACGTGGTCGATGTGATCGATGGCGAAGCTCATACCTCACGCTACTGTCACTCGAATGCTGCGCGATATCCGCGAACTCACCAACGAGAGCGAGTCCTACGCCGCCGAACTGCGCCGGCGTTGGGGCGGCCTTCCGAGCTACCGCTACATCGGGCGCACCTACTCCTCGATGGACCTGGGCCCGGCCGACGACACCGTCACCCTGCGCCGTGACATGCGGAACCCCTCCGGGGGTCTGTTGTTGGCCGTGCTCGGCATCGCGTCCCCGGAAGGTGGCGGCATGTCTGACCTGGAAGCGGTGCCAAACCCGGTGATCCACTCGTGTCAGATCCTCGACCCCGGTGCGGATGTGCGGCGCATCCGCGTCGACTCCGAGACCCTCAAGCGGGGCAGGCAGATGGGCTATAGCCGGTCCAAGATCGTCGACGCCGACCACCCCGACCGGGTTCTGGCGCTCACCGAAGGGCAGGGCATCGCGATCGGAGCGCCGCCCAACGGGCTGGAGAAGATGCCGGTCAACCCGATCGATGTCGTCGACTCTCCCGACCTGCCGCCGGTGTGGCAGGTGTTCGGCGGTTCACGGCGGCCCGACGGCCACTGGGCGCTGCCGGAGCTGTCCGAGGATGTCGCGTCACCGGACGCCGCGCTGCACATCGGCCCGCAATTCGTCATCCTGGAGTCGGCGGCCGCAGACGCGGTGGGTGGTGACGTCCAGGGCGTGTCGTGGCACGTCATGTTCCTCGCCCGCGGCAAGGTCGGACAGTTCCGCGTCGAGACGGAGGCCCTGCCGGGCGCCGGCGGCGTCGTCGCGGTCCGCGTGGTGCTGCACGACGAGGGCGCCGAGGACAAAGCGGTGACCGCCGGCTCCTACGTGTTCACGAGCGGCCGATGACCGCTCCGGTGCTGCTGCTCGACGGAGCCAGCATGTGGTTCCGCTCGTTCTTCGGCGTGCCGTCGTCGATCACCTCCCCGGACGGCAGGCCGGTCAACGCCCTGCGCGGCTTCCTGGACACCGTCGAGACGCTGATCACGCGCGAGCACCCGTCGCGCCTGGTGGTGTGTCTGGATCTGGACTGGCGGCCGCAGTGGCGGGTCGATCTGATCCCGTCCTACAAGGCGCACCGCGTCGAGCAGGAGAGCCCCGATGCGGCTCCGGACGTGGAAGTCGTCCCCGACGACCTCAGCCCCCAGGTCGACATGATCATGGCGATGCTCGACGCGTTCGGCATCGCCACCGCGGGGGCACCTGGCTTCGAGGCCGACGACGTGCTGGGCACCCTGGCGACCAGGGAACGCCAGGATCCCGTCGTGGTGGTCAGCGGCGACCGCGACCTGCTGCAGCTCGTCGGCGACGAGTACGTCCCCGTCCGGGTGTTCTACATGGGCCGCGGGCTGGCCAAGGCGACGCTCTTCGGCCCCGCCGAGGTGGCCGACCAGTACGGCGTGCCGCTCGACCGCGCCGGGCCCGCGTACGCCGAGCTCGCGCTGCTGCGCGGTGACCCGTCCGACGGCCTGCCCGGCGTGCCTGGCGTCGGCGAGAAGACCGCGGCGGCGCTGTTGGCCCGCTACGGCTCGCTGGAGACGATCCTGGCCGCAGCCCACGACTCGTCGTCGGCGTTGCCCGGCGCGCAGCGCAAGAAGCTGCTGGCGGCCGTCGACTACATCGCGGCGGCGGAGCCGGTGGTCCGGGTGGCGTGCGACGCGCCGGTCACCATGTCGACCGATTCGGACGCCCTGCCGCTGACCGCGCGCGAACCCCGCAAGGTCGCCGAGTTGGCGGGTGAATACGGCGTGACGTCCTCGATCGCGCGCCTGCAGAAGGCGCTCGACGAATTGCCCGGCTGACTCCCGGCTACTTGGGCCTGCCGACCTCGTAGGTGCCGCTGTCGTCCTGGAACGTCACGGTGACCTGACGCTTGGTGCCGTC
>JAVRPF010000748.1:0-4705 GCA_032162385.1 Mycobacterium sp. | reverse complement strand
GAAGCGTGGGAGCGGCACGAGTCGATGGACCCCGCCCGTCGGGCGTTCTACGAGTACCACTCATCCCTGATGGAGCCGTGGGACGGCCCGGCGTCGGTGTGCTTCACCGACGGCACGGTGATCGGTGCGGTGCTCGACCGCAACGGTCTGCGTCCGTCGCGGATCTGGGTGACCGACGACGGACTGGTCGTCATGGCATCCGAGGCGGGTGTGCTGAATCTCGACCCGTCGCGCGTCGTGCAGAAGCTGCGCCTGCAGCCCGGCCGCATGTTCCTGGTCGACACGGCCCAGGGCCGAATCGTCTCCGACGAAGAGGTCAAGGCCGAACTCGCGGCCGATCTGCCGTACCAGGAATGGCTCGACGCCGGCCTGTTCCAACTCGACGATCTGCCTCAGGGTGACGACGTGCGCATGCCGCACCACCGGGTGGTGCTGCGGCAACAGGCCTTCGGCTTCACCTACGAAGAGCTGAATCTGCTGGTCGCGCCCATGGCGCGCAGCGGTGCCGAAGCGCTCGGCTCGATGGGCACGGACACCCCGGTGGCGGTTTTGTCGGCACGTCCCCGGATGCTCTACGACTACTTCCAGCAGCTGTTCGCCCAGGTGACGAACCCGCCGCTGGACGCCATCCGCGAAGAGGTGGTGACCAGCCTGCAGGGCACGGTCGGCCCGGAGGGCGATCTGCTCAACCCGAATGCGGAGTCGTGCCGCCAGATCGTGCTGCAGCAGCCCATTTTGCGCAATGCCGAACTGTCGAAGCTGATCTGCGTCGACCCCGATCACGAGATCCGCGGACGCAAGCATGGACTGCGCGCCGCGGTCATCCGCTGTCTCTACCCGGTGGCCAGGGGCGGACAGGGTCTGAAGGAGGCGCTCGACGACGTTCGCGCCAAGGTTTCGGCGGCGATTCGCAACGGTGCGCGCATCATCGTGCTGTCCGACCGAGAGTCCAACGAACAGCTCGCGCCGATCCCCTCGCTGCTGAGCGTGTCGACCGTGCACCACCACCTGGTGCGTGAGCGCACCCGCACCCAGGTCGGCCTCGTCGTCGAAGCGGGCGACGCCCGCGAGGTGCACCACATGGCGGCCCTGGTCGGCTTCGGCGCCGCCGCCGTCAACCCCTACATGGCGTTCGAGTCGATCGAAGACATGGTGGACCGGGGCGTCATCACCGACATCACCAGCGACAAGGCCAAGGCCAACTACGTGAAGGCCGCGGGCAAGGGCGTGCTGAAGGTGATGTCCAAGATGGGCATCTCCACCCTGGCGTCCTATACGGGGGCCCAGCTGTTCCAGGCCATCGGCATCAGCCAGCAGGTGCTCGACGAGTACTTCACCGGGTTGAGCTGTCCGGTGGGCGGCATCGATCTCGACGACATTGCCGACGACGTCGCGGCCCGTCATGCGCTGGCCTATCTGGACCGCCCCGACGAGCGCGCGCACCGCGAGCTCGAGGTCGGTGGCGAGTACCAGTGGCGCCGCGAGGGCGAGTACCACCTGTTCAACCCCGACACCGTGTTCAAGCTGCAGCACGCCACGCGCACCGGCCAGTACTCGATCTTCAAGGAGTACACCAAGCTGGTCGACGACCAGAGCGAGCGGTTCGCCTCGCTGCGCGGTCTGCTCAAGTTCCGCGACGACTTCCGTCCTTCGGTGCCGTTGGACGAGGTCGAACCCGCCACCGAGATCGTCAAGCGATTCTCGACCGGAGCGATGAGCTACGGCTCCATTTCTGCCGAGGCTCACGAAACCCTCGCCATTGCGATGAATCGTCTTGGTGGCCGGTCGAATTCGGGTGAGGGCGGCGAGAACGTCAACCGCTTCGATCGTGACGAGAACGGCGACTGGCGACGCAGTGCCATCAAGCAGGTGGCGTCGGGCCGCTTCGGCGTGACCAGCCACTACCTGACGAACTGCACCGACATCCAGATCAAGATGGCCCAAGGCGCGAAACCTGGTGAGGGTGGGCAGCTTCCGGGTCACAAGGTGTACCCGTGGGTGGCCGAGGTGCGGCACTCCACGCCGGGCGTCGGTCTGATCTCGCCGCCGCCACACCACGACATCTACTCCATCGAGGATCTGGCGCAGCTGATCCACGACCTGAAGAACGCCAACCCCAGTGCGCGCGTACACGTCAAGCTGGTCAGCGAGAACGGCGTCGGCACCGTCGCCGCAGGGGTGTCGAAGGCACATGCCGACGTGGTGTTGATCTCCGGGCACGACGGAGGTACCGGAGCCACTCCGCTCACCTCGCAGAAGCACGCGGGCGCACCGTGGGAGCTCGGCCTGGCCGAGACGCAGCAGACGTTGCTGCTCAACGGACTCCGTGACCGCATCGTGGTGCAGGTCGACGGCCAGCTCAAGACCGGCCGTGACGTCGTCGTCGCCGCACTGCTCGGCGGTGAGGAATTCGGTTTCGCCACTGCGCCTCTGGTGGTGGCGGGTTGCATCATGATGCGGGTATGTCACCTCGACACCTGCCCGGTCGGCGTGGCCACGCAGAATCCGTTGCTGCGGGAGCGCTTCAACGGCAAGCCCGAGTTCGTCGAGAACTTCTTCCTGTTCATCGCGGAGGAAGTGCGGGAGTTCATGGCGCAGTTGGGCTTCCGTACGGTCAACGAGATGGTCGGACAGGTCGGGGCGCTTGACACAGAGCAGGCGGCCGACCACTGGAAGGCCCACAAGCTGGACCTCACCCCGGTGTTGCACGAGCCCGACTCGGCGTTCATGAACCAGGATCTGTACTGCAGCTCGCGCCAGGACCACGGTCTCGACAAGGCGCTCGACCAGCAGCTCATCGCGCAATGCCGCGAGGCCTTGGATCATGGGTCCACGGCTCGATTTAGGACCACCATCGCCAACGTCAACCGCACCGTCGGCACGATGCTCGGTCACGAGGTCACCAAGGCCCATGGCGGAAAAGGGCTTCCGGACGGCACCATCGACATCACCTTCGACGGTTCGGCGGGCAACAGCTTCGGTGCATTCCTGCCCACGGGCATAACCCTGCGGGTATACGGCGACGCCAACGACTACGTCGGCAAGGGCCTGTCCGGCGGACGTATCGTCGTGCGGCCCTCCGAGAGCGCGCCGACGGGGTATGTGGCCGAGGACAACATCATCGCGGGCAACGTCATCCTGTTCGGTGCGACCAGCGGCCAGGCGTTCCTGCGTGGTCAGGTCGGCGAGCGGTTCGCGGTGCGCAACTCCGGCGCCCATGCGGTGGTCGAGGGTGTGGGCGACCACGGCTGCGAGTACATGACGGGCGGCAAGGTCGCGATCCTCGGACCAACCGGCCGCAACTTCGCCGCGGGCATGTCCGGCGGAATCGCCTACGTATACGACCCACAGAGCGTGTTACCCGACCACCTCAACGCCGAGATGGTGGAGCTCGAGGCGCTGGACGACGACGACGTCGACTGGCTGCACGGCATGCTCGTCGCGCACGTCGACGCCACGGATTCGGCGCCTGCGCAACATGTTCTGTCCGACTGGGAGTCCGAACTGAAACACTTCGTGAAGGTCATGCCGCGCGACTACAAGTCCGTCTTGGCGGCGATCGCCGAAGCCGAGCGCAACGGCGAGAACGTCGACGAGGCGATCATGGCGGCGGCGCGTGGCTGATCCCCGCGGCTTCCTCAAGCACACCCACAGCGAGACCCCGCAGCGCCGGCCGGTCGCGCTGCGTTTGCGCGACTGGAAAGAGGTCTACGAGGACTTCTCCCACGACGTGCTGCAGGATCAGGCTGCTCGCTGCATGGACTGCGGAATCCCGTTCTGCCACAACGGCTGCCCGCTTGGCAATCTGATCCCCGAATGGAACGACCTGGTTTACCGCGACCGCTGGCGCGAATCCATCGAGCGCCTGCACGCCACCAACAACTTCCCGGAGTTCACCGGGCGGTTGTGCCCCGCACCGTGCGAGGCGTCGTGTGTCCTCGGCATCAATCAGGATCCGGTGACCATCAAGCAGGTCGAGGTCGAGATCATCGACAACGCCTTCGACAAGGGCTGGGTGGTTCCGCTGCCACCCGATCGGCTTACCGGCAAGACGGTGGCCGTCGTCGGGTCGGGCCCCGCGGGCCTGGCCGCCGCCCAGCAGTTGACCCGCGCGGGTCATGACGTCACGTTGTTCGAGCGCGCCGACCGCATCGGCGGTCTGCTCCGGTACGGCATTCCCGAGTTCAAGATGGAGAAGCGCCACATCGACCGCCGCCTCGAGCAGATGGAGGCGGAGGGCACGCAGTTCCGGACCGGAGTGAACGTCGGCGTCGACATCACCGCCGAGCGGTTGCGGGCCGACTTCGACGCGGTGGTACTGACCGGTGGTGCGACGGACTGGCGAGACCTGCCGATCCCTGGGCGCGAACTCGAGGGCATCTACCAGGCCATGGAGTACCTGCCGTGGGCCAACCGCGTGCAGAACGGGGACCCGGTGCTCGGCGACGACGGCGAACCACCGATCACCGCCAAGGACAAGAAGGTGGTCATCATCGGCGGCGGCGATACCGGTGCCGACTGCCTGGGCACCGTGCACCGCCAAGGTGCCGCGAGCGTGCATCAGTTCGAGATCATGGCGCGGCCGCCGGAAGAGCGTGCGGAGTCGACGCCGTGGCCGACCTACCCGCTGATGTTCCGCGTTGCCTCTGCGCACGAGGAGGGCGGCGAGCGCGTCTTCTCGGTCAACACCGAGGAGTTCGTCGGC
>JAVRPF010000747.1:0-6801 GCA_032162385.1 Mycobacterium sp. | reverse complement strand
CTTCGGACTCCTCCCGGGCTCGCACGTCTCGGGCGTCGGCCACCTGTTCAACGACGGCGGCTTCATGCCGAAGGGCTTTGGGGCAGTCATCGCCGCGATGCTGACCACGATGTTCACCTTCATGGGCACCGAGATCGTCACCATCGCCGCCGCCGAGTCACCCGATCCCCAGACCGGTATCAGCAAGGCCGTCAATTCGGTGATCTGGCGGATCTCGCTGTTCTACCTCGGTTCCATCTTCGTCATCGTGGCGCTGATGCCCTACGACCAGCTCCCCGACGGGTCATACCAGTCCACGCTGGAGGCCATCGGCATCCCCGGCTCGGGCCTGATCATGGACCTGGTGATCCTCACCGCCGTGGCGTCGTGCCTGAACTCCGCCCTGTACACCGCGTCCCGGATGCTGTTCTCGCTGGGCGAGCGCAGGGACGCACCCCAGGTGGTGCGCAAGGTCGCGGGCAACGGTGCGCCGTGGGTGGCGGTGCTGGCCTCGATGGTGGTCGGCTTCGTCGCCGTCATCGGCAATTACCTGTTGCCGGAGAAGATCTTCGGTTACCTCCTGGCGACCAGCGGCGCGGTCGCCCTGTTCGTCTACCTCGCCATCGCGTCGAGCCAACTGGTACTCGGCCGCAAGATGCGCTCGGAGGGGGAGCGGGCTCCGGTGCGGATGTGGCTGTTCCCGTACCTGACCGTCGTGACCATCGCGGGCATCGTCGCGATCCTCGTACTGATGGCCTTCGATCCCGGACAGCAGCAGGCTATCGCGCTGTCCGCGATCTCGGCGGCGTTCATCGTCGGCGCAGGCGTGGTGGTGCACCGCCGCCGCAGTCGCGAACGCTCGCCGGTCCGAACCGGGTAACTCTTCCCCGGCGCACAACCCGTCCACACCGCGCACCTAGGTCGCGGGCGTTGACTGATGTCATGAACCGCGAGACATCTGCCGCCGCAACCACTGTCGTCCTCGTGCTGGACGGCGACACCGATGCCGGATATCGGATGGCACGCAAGCTGCTGGCCGACGGGTGCCGGGTCGCGGTGGTCGCCCGCCACCCGGGCGACGTGGTCAGGGTGATGCACGGCTATCCCGCCGACCGGGTCATGGCCATCGCGGCGGACATGACGGACCAACGGCAGTGGAGTCGGGTGACCGAGCGGGTGATCGCCCGGTTCGGTCGCATCGACACCGTCATCCCCGCCGAGGACACCGCGCTACGCATCTCGGCCTAGCGGGACTCAGGCTTCCAGCGACTTGTACGTGCTCCGGACGAACCGTGGCTGGGCCGACTGCAGCTTGGCCATCGAGGTATTGCCCGCCACCGCGGCGGCAGCCGTGTCGGGGTTGAGATCGGGATGGTTCTGGATGAGATACAGAATGATCAGGTCCAGCGACGGATCGGCCTGCCACCACGTCCCGTACGCACCAGGCCAACTGAACGTGCCCAACCCGCCGGGCCCGTACAGCTGCCGTGACTGCGCGGGGTCGGTCACCACCGACAGGTTCAACCCGAATCCGCGGCCACGCCAGAACGGCATGCCCAGGAACGGATACTGCTTCTGCTCGTGTGTCAGACGATCGGTGCGCATCAACCGCACCGACTCCTCCGAGAGCACCCGCACACCGTCCACGGTGCCATTGCCGAGCAGCATGCGGACGAAGGTGAGGTAGTCGTCGGCCGTCGACCACAATCCGGCGCCGCCCGCGCAGAACGTGGGCAGTTGGACCGGCGCCGGCCCCATCGCGTCGTCACGCAGTACGGGGTTTGCTCCGGCGGACTCGTCGAGCTTGTACATCGTCGCCGCCCGGCGGCGCCCGTCCTGGCTCACCGCGAAGCCGGTGTCGGTCATGCCGAGCGGTGCGCAGATGTGTTCGGCCAGAACGTCCGACAGCGGCTTGCCCTCGATCCGCGACAACGCGATGCCCAGCACGTCGGTGGCGTGGCTGTAGGTGAGGCGGTCACCGGGCTGATGGGCCAGCGGCAGCCGGGCGAGTTCGGCCAGCCAGCGGTCCTGGTCCTGGCGGAACATCAGCTTTCCGTAGGCCCGGCTGAGCGGCGGGCCCACCGAGAACGCGTACGCCAGGCCGCTGCGGTGCGTCATCAGGTCGTCGAACGTGATCGGCCGTCGCAGGGGCACCGTCTTGTCCAGCGGCCCGGCCGGGTCGGCCATCACCCGCAGGTCGGCGATCTCGGGCAGATACTGCGCCACGGGATCGGTCAGCGCGAACTTGCCCTCCTCGACCAGCGCCATCGTGGCGGCCACCGTCACGGGCTTGCTCATCGACGCGATCCGGAAGATGGTGTCGCGTTGCATCGGCAAGCCGGCGTGGACGTCGCGGTGGCCGAGTTCGTTGACCTGCAACACCTTGCCGCCCTGCCACACCACGGTGACCGCACCCGCGAGCAGACCCGAGTCGATCACCTCGCGGATGGACGCCTGGTTGCCGTCGAGATTCACCGTGTCAGCGTACTCAGCGACGCGCGGCCCGCAGCAGCCAGAACGTCGCGACCGTGCTGTCGGGAGGGAGTGGCACGGTTTCCGAGGCCAGCGACGTGATGTCCCAGCCGGCGTCCCCGAGGGAGTCGCGCAGCGTCTGCTCGGACACCATCGGTCGCGGCCAGTCCTGGCCCTGCGCGTTGGCGTCGGAGAACGCGCTGAGCAGCAGCGTGGCGCCGGGACGGGTGGCCCGATGCACGGCCGCGGCATAGCTGCGCTTCCCGTCGTCGTCCAGGCAGTGGTACATCCCGCTGTCGATGACGGTGTCGAAGGCGTCGGTGTAGCCCTCGAGGCTGGTGGCATCGGCCACGGCGAACCGGACTGCGACGCCGGCGTCGACGGCGCGCCGCTCGGCGGTGATGAGGGCGGTCGGGGAGATGTCCAACCCGGTCACCGAATGGCCCTGCTGGGCCAGGTAGACGGCGTTGTCGCCGAGCCCGCAGCCGATGTCGAGCACGTCGCCACGGACCAGTCCCGCCTCTTGCCAGCCGACGACAGTCTCCTTGGGAGCCTTGGTATCCCACGGTGGTGTGGTGATCGCCGGCACGCCGTCGGCGGGGCTCTCCCCGCGGTAGAGGGCGTCGAAGTCGAACGCGGGAACGTCGGGGGAAGGTGTCGGGCCTGTCATTTCCGCCAGCGTAGCGCGCGGTGCTATGCTCCCCGGCAGTTCGACGTCCTTTAACGATCCGTCCAGAGAGGCGGAGAAGGAGGTCCAGGTCATCTTGGGTGTCCAAGCTGCCCCTAGCCCCGACCGGGAATTGATGTCCGCCGCAGACGTCGGCCGGACCATCTCGCGCATTGCGCATCAGATCATCGAGAAGACCGGGTTGGACGGCCCCGACGCGCCACACGTGGTTCTGCTCGGCATCCCCACCCGCGGTGTCACGCTCGCCGCCCGGCTGGCACGCAACATCACCGAGTTCGCCGGAGTGACGGTGCCGTACGGCGCGCTGGACATCACGCTCTACCGCGACGACCTGAACATCAAACCGCCCCGACCGCTGGCGGACACCTCGATTCCCGACGGCGGTGTCGACGACGCGGTGGTGGTGCTCGTCGACGACGTGTTGTACTCCGGCCGCACCGTGCGGGCCGCGCTCGACGCCCTGCGTGACATCGGTCGGCCGCGGGCGGTTCAACTGGCGGCGCTGGTCGACCGGGGGCACCGCGAACTGCCGCTCCGCGCGGACTACGTCGGCAAGAACGTACCGACCTCCCGCAGCGACAACATCAAGGTTCTGATGACCGAACACGACGGCCGCGACGGCGTGCTGATCGCCAACACCGGAGGGCCCCAGCGATGAGCGCTTGCGCGAAGAGCAGACGGGTGAAGCGATGAGCACGAGACACCTCCTTTCGGCGGCCGACCTGACGAGGGGCGAGGCGACTGCGATCCTGGACGACGCCGACCGGTTCCGCGAAGCCCTGGTTGGCCGTGAGGTCAAGAAACTCCCGACGCTGCGCGGCCGCACGGTGATCACGATGTTCTACGAGAACTCCACCCGCACCCGGGTGTCCTTCGAGGTCGCGGGCAAGTGGATGAGCGCCGACGTCATCAACGTCAGCGCGTCGAGTTCGTCGGTGTCCAAGGGGGAGTCGCTGCGTGACACCGCGCTGACTCTTCGGGCGGCCGGTGCCGACGCGCTGATCATCCGGCATCCGGCATCCGGTGCGGCACAACAACTTGCGGAATGGACGGCGGAGCCCGACGCTTCGGGCCCGAGCGTGATCAACGCCGGGGACGGCACCCACGAGCACCCGACGCAGGCCCTACTCGACGCGCTGACCATCCGGCAGCGGCTGGGCAGTATCGACGGCAAGCGGGTCGTCATCGTCGGCGACATCCTGCACAGCCGGGTAGCCCGCTCCAACGTCTTGCTGCTGGCCACGCTCGGGGCCGAGGTGGTGCTGGTCGCCCCGCCGACGCTGCTGCCGGTCGGAGTGTCCGGGTGGCCGGTCACGGTGAGCCACGACCTCGACGCCGAACTGCCCGCCGCCGACGCGGTGTTGATGCTGCGGGTACAGGCCGAGCGGATGAATGGCGGCTTCTTCCCGTCCACCCGCGAGTACTCGGTGCTCTACGGGCTCTCGGACAAGCGTCTGGCGCAGCTGCCGGGCAACGCGGTGGTGCTGCATCCCGGCCCAATGCTGCGCGGCATGGAAATCTCGTCGTCGGTGGCCGACTCGTCGCAATCGGCGGTTCTGCAACAGGTTTCCAATGGCGTGCACGTGCGGATGGCGGTGCTCTTCCACTTGCTGGTCGGTGCCGAACGGGAGGCGATCAGCGCATGATCGTGATCCGCGACGTGCGGCTCTACGGTGCCGGCGACCCCGTCGACGTACTGGTCTCCGACGGTCAGATCGAAGCCATCGGGCCCGGTCTGACCATCCCCGACATGGCCGATGTGGTCGACGCCACGGGACAGGTGCTGCTGCCCGGGTTCGTCGACCTGCACACCCACCTGCGCGAACCCGGCCGGGAGTACGCCGAGGACATCGAAACGGGTTCGGCAGCAGCAGCACTCGGCGGGTACACCGCGGTGTTCGCGATGGCCAACACCAACCCGGTCGCCGACAGCCCGGTGGTCACCGACCACGTTTGGCACCGCGGCCAGCAGGTCGGACTGGTCGACGTCCACCCGGTCGGCGCCGTCACCATGGGCCTGGCCGGGACCCAGCTCACCGAAATGGGCCTGATGGCCGCCGGGGTCGGACGGGTGCGGATGTTCTCCGACGACGGCATCTGCGTGCACGACCCGCTGGTGATGCGCCGCGCGCTGGAGTACGCCACCGGAATCGGGGCGTTGATCGCCCAGCACGCCGAGGAGCCGCGGCTGACCGTCGGCGCAGTCGCGCACGAGGGTCCCAACGCCGCGCGGCTCGGCCTGTCGGGCTGGCCGCGCGCCGCGGAGGAGTCGATCGTCGCCCGCGACGCGTTGCTCGCCCGCGACGCGGGCGCGCGGGTGCACATCTGTCATGCGTCGACCGCGGGCACCGTCGAGCTCGTCAGATGGGCCAAGGAGCAAGGCATCTCGATCACCGCCGAGGTCACCCCGCATCACCTGCTGCTCGACGATTCGCGGCTGGCCAGCTACGACGGCCGCAACCGGGTCAACCCGCCGCTGCGAGAGGCCGGCGATGCGCAGGCACTGCGGCAGGCACTGGCCGACGGCGTCATCGACTGCGTCGCCACCGACCACGCCCCGCACGCCGAACACGAGAAGATGTGCGAGTTCGCCACGGCCCGCCCCGGAATGCTTGGACTGCAGACGGCGCTGTCCGTGGTGGTCGAGACCATGGTGCGGCCCGGCCTGTTGACGTGGCGCGACGTCGCGCGCGTGATGAGCGAGGCACCGGCCCGCATCGTCGGACTGCCGGATCAGGGCCGCCCAATGGAGGTCGGTGAGCCGGCGAACCTGACCGTCGTCGACCCCGACGCCACCTGGACGGTCACCGGAGCCGGGCTCGCCAGCCGTTCGGACAACACCCCGTTCGAGTCCATGACGCTGCCCGCCACGGTGACGCTGACGATGCTGCGCGGCAAGGTCACCGCGCGCGACGGAAAGAGCCCGGCGTGAATACCCCGACGCTCGTCGCATCGCTGATCATGGCGGCCGCGCTGGCACTGCTGATCGCGTTCATCATCCGCCAGATGATGCGAGGCTGGCTGCACCGCGCCCAGCGGCAGGCCGAGCTGATCGGCACGCTGCCGCCCTTGCCCGAAACCGTTGGACCCGCAATCATTCCGGCCACCAAGGGGCTCTACGTCGGCAGCACCATGGCGCCGAGTTGGCAGGACCGCATCGCGGTGGGGGACCTCGGCTTCCGGAGCAAGGCGACGCTCACCCGCTATCCAGAGGGAATCATGCTGCAGCGCAGCGGCGCCGGCCCCATCTGGATTCCCGACGAGGCCATCACCGCGATCCGTTCCGAACGGGGCATCGCGGGCAAGGCGCTGACGCACGAAGGGATCTTGGCGATCCGGTGGCGGCTGCCGTCGGGCACCGAGATAGACACCGGGTTCCGCGGCGACGACCGCCGGGAACTGGCCAATTGGATTGAGGAGGACGCTGCGTGAGCAATCGGGCGCTGCTCGTCTTGGAGGACGGCCGGGTGTTCACCGGAAGCGCGTTCGGCGCCGTCGGACAGACCTTGGGTGAGGCGGTGTTCTCCACTGGGATGTCTGGTTATCAGGAGACATTGACCGATCCGAGCTATCACCGGCAGATCGTCGTCGCGACCGCGCCGCAGATCGGCAACACCGGCTGGAATCACGAGGACGCCGAGAGTCGCGGCGACAAGATCTGG
>JAVRPF010000746.1:0-5145 GCA_032162385.1 Mycobacterium sp. | reverse complement strand
TGGAACACCGGCGGCGAGTAGTTCGCGAAGCTGTTCACCGCGAAGTTCAGGATCAGGTCGTCGTGGTGCGCCTGTTCCAGCGGCGAGAGGCCCGGCAGGATGACATCCGCGTGCCGGGTGGTCTCGTTGAGCCACAGGTCGACGGCGATCATCGCCTCCAACTGCGGCAGCGCCTCATCGAGCCTATGGCCGCCGGGCGTGGACAGCACCGGGTTGCCCGCGACGGTGATGAGCGCCTTGATCTGGCCCTCCCCCGGCGTCGCGATCTCCTCGGCCAAGCACGACACCGGCACCTGGCCGAGCACTTCCTTGGCGCCGCGCACCCGGGTGCGGAACCGACCGAACTCGGCGAGTCCGTCCTCGAGGCCCGGTTGCGGCTGCACGGTGATCGACCACGCCGCAGGCCTCGGGAACATCAGCCCGCCGGGGGTGTCGAAGTGGGCGGTGAGGATGTTGACGACGTCCACCAACCAGCTGGCCAGGCTGCCGAACTCCTGGTTGCACAACCCGATTCGGCCGTACACCACCGCCCGCGGTGTAGTGGCCAGTTCGCGGGCCAGCTCTCTGATCCGTCGGGCCGCGATGCCGGTGGCCTCGGCGACGCGCTCCGGTGACCAGTCGGCGGCCACCTCACGCATCCGCGACACCCCGTCGAGGTAGGGCTCGACGGTGCCGAGCGAGACCAGGTTCTCTTCGAACAGCGCGTGCGCGATGGCCAGGAGGAGCGCCGCGTCGGTACCTGGGGTGATGGGCAGCCATTCGTCGGCGCGTGCCGCGGTGGCGGTACGGACCGGATCGATGACGATCACCTTGCCGCGCTTGCGGATTCCGTCGATGATGCTCATCACGTCGGGCGCGGCAAGCAGCGATCCCTGCGATGCCGCCGGGTTCGCGCCCATCACGACGAACAGGTCGGTGCGTTGGATGTCGGGCACGGGGAACGACCACCAGCCGCCGTACATCAGGTGCGACGACAGGTTCTTCGGCCACTGATCGACCGTGCCGGGTGAGTAGGTCATCGGCATGCCCGACATTCCCAGCAGCACGCCGGCGTAGCGGGCCAGCGAGAACGAGTGCGCCAGCGGGTTCCCGGTGTAGGCGGTCACCGCGCCGATGCCGTACTTCTCGATCACCGGCGTCAGCAGTTCGGTGCACCGCCGGAACGCCGCGTCCCAGCTGACCTCCTGCCACTGTCCGTCGACCTTGATCATTGGCCGGCGGATGCGGTCGGGGTCCTGGTGCACGGCGCCGAGCGTGGCGCCCTTGGGGCAGATGTGGCCGCCGCTCCAGGTGTCCTCGCGGTTGCCCCGGATACCGGTCACCTTGCCGTCGTCGACCTGAATTTCCAAGCCGCACATGGCTTCACACAGTGGGCAGGTGTAGAGATGCAGGCCGTCCTCGCCGATGCCCGCCAAGTGCCTGGTGGATCCGCTGATCATCGAACGCCTCCTTGCTCGCCACGTGTTTGTTGTGACACACTGTAACGACGAATCGACCGTCGAGGGAGGCAAACGTGGAGACCGCTTCGGCGACGTCGCGGCACCGCCGCCAGGGCTCGCGCCGGGATCCCGCGATCGACGCTGCGGTGCTCGAGGCCACCCGTCGCCTGCTGGTGGAGCGGGGGTACTCGTCGACCACCATCGACCTCATCGCTACCACGGCCGGGGTCAGCAGGCCGGCCATCTACCGCAGGTGGACCTCGAAGGCGCACCTGGTGCACGAAGCGGCGTTCCCCGACCTGGGTCCGGAGGCGCCCGCCGACGAGTTCGTCGCCGAGATCACCCGACTCTGCCACGGCGCCATCCGGATGTACGGCGACCCCGTGGTCCGCGAGTCGATACCCGGCCTGCTCGTCGATTTGCGGTCAGACCGGCGGTCGCGCCGGGTGCTCAGCGACCGACTGGAGGCCGCCGCACGCAGCCGACTCGCCGCGCGGCTCGACGATGCAGTGGAGGACGGCGTGGCGAGATCGGTGGTCAGCGCGGACACCGTCATGGACGCGATCGCGGGCGGCGCCTGGTACGCGGTGTGCGTGCGCCGGGTCAAGGACGTCGATCGCGCCGCCAGGGAACTTGCGCAACTGGTACTGCGTGGGGTGCTGTCGTAGTCGCGGTCAGGCGGTCTTGCCGAGCATCGGCAGCAGCAACCGGCGGCGGGCACCGATCTCGTCGGCGAAGTGATTGAGCGCCACGGGCAGCGAACTCGCGATGGTGACGAAGTCGTCGTCGGTCAGGCCGAGCGCGTCGACGATCTCACCGCACGCAACCAGCGCCCACTCCACACCGATGGCACCGCAGCGCTCGTCGACGGCGTCCAGCAATGAGCCGCAGTCACCGTGAAGCGAATAGACCCCGGAGAGGTCGAGCACGAAGGGCTTGTCGCCGAGGACGAAGCGGCTGGCATACCCGGTGACGCGGTCGAGGTTGTTCGGGTAGATGGCGCCGCTGACACTGACCACGGTGGCCAGTTGGCGGCAGTGCGCGTGGATCTGAGCGCCGCCACAATCGAAGGCGGGGTTTCCGTACCGGAAGGTGGTAGCCATGGGAAGCCTCATTTCGATGATCTGCTCTGTGCAACCTGATTCCGAAGGTAGGCCGCAAATCTAAGGCGTCCGGGAGCTGTGCTTAATACTCTGTTAAGAACGGCTTTTCATGCCGCCGTTAACACGCTGGCAACACCATCGCCATGGTTTGGTGGCCGGCGGTTTCGGGTATCCGCGCCGGCCACGGCGGGCACCGGTAACCCGCGACACGGCCCGCACACCTCGCCGCCGTTACCAACCCTTTGCGCACCGAACCCATTCACGAGACCGTCAGGACATGATTCGAGTCAGCAGAGTGGTGGCGACAGTCAGCGCCGTGTGCGCGGGATTGCTCATCGCCGGATGCTCGTCGGTCACCGAGGGGCGCGCGGTCTCGACGCTCTACGATCCGTTCCGCGCGGGCGGCCTGCCTGCCGAGGACGGTGCCAGCGGCGTCCGGGACGACGCTCCCGAGCCGACCGGTGACGTGCAGGACACCGACGGCGGGGACATCGACAGGTTGACGCTACTGGCCGTCAACGACGTCGCCGATTTCTGGGAGCAGAACTATATCGCCTCGCTGGACGGCTCGTTCGAACCCATCGAACGCCTGGTGTCGTACGACTCGGAGGACCCGTCCAGTCCGGCCGTCTGCGGCACGGAGACCTACGACGAGCCCAACGCGTTCTACTGCCCGAGCCGGCAGATCATGGCATGGGACCGGAGCGTGATGGTCCCCACGGGGCGGGAGTTCTTCGGCGACGTCTCGATCGCCGCCCTGATGGCCCACGAGTACGGGCACGCCGTGCAGCACATGGCAGGCATCGTCGACGACTCCACCACCGTCATCGTCAGCGAGCAGCAGGCCGACTGCTTCGCGGGGACCTACATCCGCTGGGTCGCCGAGGGCCGGTCACCCCGGTTCTCGCTGAGCACGGGCGACGGTCTCAACCACGTACTGGCCGCGGCGATCACCCTGCGCGACCCGATCCTGGGTCCGCAGGACAGCGAGATGCTCGAAGAGGGTCACGGCACGGCGCTGGACCGGGTCAGCGCATTCCAGATGGGGTTCGTTTCAGGTGCCTCGGAGTGCGCCAAGATCGACCTCGCCGAGATCGAGGAACGGCGAGGCGATATACCGATGGCGCTGCCGCTCGACCAGGCCGGCGATGTGCAGAGCGGCGAGGTGCCAATCGATGAGGACACCCTCGACACCCTGATGGAGGCCCTCGGCGAGGTGTACCAGCCGAGCGAGGCGCCGACCCTGTCCTACGACACCGAATCATGCGCGAACGCGCAGCCCAGCCCGCCGGTTTCCTATTGTCCCGACACCAATACCCTCTCCGTCGACCTGCCTTCGCTGCAGCAGCTGGGTGAGGCTGCCGACGAGTCGAACAATGTGCTGCTGTAGGGAGACAACAGTGCGCTGTCGGTCGTGACGTCGCGCTACGCCCTGGCCATGCAACACGAGAACGGTGACCCCGTCGATACGCCGGTCGCCGCGTTGCGGACGGCGTGCCTGACCGGGGTGGCGCAGCGGGCGATGGCCGAGACGATCGACCTACCCAGCGGCAAGAGCCTGACTCTCACGGCGGGCGACCTGGACGAGGCGGTGTCCGGGTTGTTGACCAATGGTCTTGCGGGCAGCAACGCGGACGGCCGGACGGTGCCCGCCGGCTTCACCCGCATCGTGGCCTACCGCTCCGGTCTGGGCGGCGACCGCGAGCTCTGCTCCAAGCGCTTCAAATAGCCGTCACGACACCAGCGTTCGCCAGAGCCCGTAACACACCACTCCCATATTCCTTGCCAGGCAAGTGATCTGCGTCGCTTATTGCGCTCACCCAGCCTCCGTCACAGGTGATTGCTGCCAACCGACGATCAGATCCTGCCACTGGAATTATCCCTCTGACCTTTGCGTTTGAACTGTCAGACCGGCCGGAAAGGCAATCCCAAACCGGCCGTCACGGGCTCCGAACCGCGACCCACAGGCCACGGATCGACCCACCGAAGATAGAAAGAAGCGCACACCATGAAGAAGTTCGGATTCACCACCATCATTGCCAGCGGACTCATCGCGGGCGTCCTCGGTTTCGCCGCTCCCGCCGCCCAGGCGGCCGTCGGCCCGGTTTCGTCGACCACCATCTCCGCCGGCGTCGACCACCACACGTGGCTCGACCAGATCGGCCCGAGCGTCAACGTGCCGAAGGTGGACAGCACCGTTCACCAGAGCCGCTGACCCAAGCGATACGAAAAGAGGGGCACCCACCCGGGTGCCCCTCTTTTCGTTGGGCAGTGTCGACTGTGTGGCTGGCAGCTGTCCGAGTTGTTGCATGACGGAGAAGAGATTGGCGACTCCCCAGTGGTCGGTGATCTTGCCGTGGCGAACGCGCATGGCGTCGACGGTTTCGAACTGGATGGTTCTGCCGGTGGCCACCCGGAGTGTCGGGGCAATCGATTACCCCCCAACCCTCCTCGCGATGCCATACCCGCACCGTGCGGATCAGGTCCCGTCGACAAATAGCAGCCGTCGATCGAGGGCGCTTCGGAACTGAAGCGCTTCGGCGTAGTCGCTCGACGAATACCAAGTCTCGAGTTGCTGGCGATCTTCAAATTCGACGACTACG
>JAVRPF010000745.1:0-2547 GCA_032162385.1 Mycobacterium sp. | reverse complement strand
CACCACCGCCCCGATGGGCGGCTGGAAGACCTCGGGCATCGGCGCGCGGTTCGGCGGCGCCGATGGGTTGCGCAAGTTCTGTCGTCAGGAGGCGGTCGTCGCGCCCCGCACGAACGTCGGCGCTGGTGGCAACTACTACAACAACTCGCTCAAGGCCATGAAGCGAATGAACACCATGATGACCAAGCTGGCATTGGCGCGACCCAAGCGCGCCGCGAAGTAGCCCTCGCTACCTTCCGTTCATCCGTCCGTCAGCTGCGCTTACGCGTGAGTCGATATCTTCTGGCGGTGACCTTGCTTGAAGGAGCCGAGTACTACTCCGTCCGCGACGACGACGATGACGACCCCGTGTTGGTGCACCACCCCAGCGGAGCCGACGTCGACACCTGGCGCGAGGGCTACCCGTACGACGAACGCATGTCGCGCCACGATTACGAGGAACAGAAGCGGCTGCTCCAGATCGAGCTGCTGAAGCTGCAGGTGTGGAGCCAGACCAACGGGCTGCGCCACGTCATCGTCTTCGAGGGCCGCGACGCCGCGGGTAAGGGCGGCACGATCAAGCGGTTCATGGAGCACCTCAACCCACGCGGCGCCAGGGTCGTCGCGCTGGAGAAGCCGACCGATCGCGAACGCACCCAGTGGTACTTCCAGCGCTACGTCCCCCACCTTCCTGCCGCCGGCGAGCTGGTGCTGTTCGACCGGTCCTGGTACAACCGCGCCGGGGTCGAGCGGGTGATGGGCTTCTGCACGCCCGATCAGCACTCCGAATTCATCCGCCAGGCACCGCTGTTCGAGCAGATGCTCGTCAACGATGGCATCAGTCTGACCAAGCTGTGGTTCTCGGTCACGCAGTCCGAGCAGCGCACCCGCTTCACCATTCGCCAGGTCGACCCGGTGCGCCAGTGGAAGCTGTCGCCGACGGATCTCGCGTCACTGGACAAGTGGGAGGCCCACACCGCGGCCAAGGAGGACATGTTCGAGCTCACCGACACGGACACAGCGCCGTGGACGGTGGTCAAGAGCAACGACAAGAAGCGCGCCCGCATCAACGCCATGCGCTACGTCCTCGGTAAGTTCGACTACGACAACAAGGACCACGAGGTGGTCGGCCGCGCCGACCCGCTCATCGTGGGACGCGCCCTGGCCGACTGACCCGGCCGATTTTCGCAGGCCGCGTCCCGGACAGGAGGACGCGCCAGTGCGGTTCTTGGCGACCCTTCTGTTTTGGCTCCTCACGACGGCCGCGCTGGCCGTCGCGGTGCCCACGGCCTGGGCGCAACAAAACGTCGTCGATGAGGACGGCTATGCGGCGTTGGCGACGTCGGCGGCGAAGGATTCCGCGTTGCAGAGTGCGATGGCCGCAGAACTCACCGCTCAGCTCGTGACGCTGGCCGGTAACAGCGGCTATGACGTCCGGCCCGATCTCTTGAGCGGCGCGGCGACTGCGTACACCCGGAGCGCGGCCTTTCCCGGCCAGTTCGCGCAGGCCAATCGGATCGCGCACCGCTGGATGTTCACCGACACCGTCCAACAGTCCGACGAGTCTGGACGCTGGGAGATCGACCTCTCACCGATGTTGGCGGACAGCTCGTTTCAGGAGACGTTGCGAGACTTCGGCATCCACGCGCCGTCGACACTGGTCGTCCCGTTGACCGAGAACGTGTCCGACTCACTGCGACCGGGTCAGCTGCGCCAGTTGGCCAAGTGGGGCCCCTGGGTCAGCGTCGGTGCGATGGTGTTCACTGGCGTCCTCGCGTTGTTCACTCTGGCTGTGGCGCGGTCCCGCGGCAAAGCGCTTGGGGCCTTGGGCGTTTCGGCGCTCCTCGTCGGGGCCGCCGGCTGGGCGGGTATCGAGGTGGCGCGGCGCTACATCGACCGCGCGCTCAATCAGATCACCGGCGACGTCCGCGACATCGCCCAGGCGATGGTGGACCACGCCGAGGGCAGCCTGCACCAGTGGCTCAACCTGACGCTGGCGGCGGGTGGCGTTGTGGTGGTGTTCGGCGTGATCGTCTCGATGCTGGGCGGGCTGCGCAAGCGCGATTAGGGCTCTATGACGTGCGACGGATCGGGGCGGCGCTCCGGCGGGGCCTGGCTGTAGTCGCCCCATGGCCCGTCGCGGCGCTCGACCGCGGCGCGCACCCCGTCGTTGCCAGCGACGTCGATGAACTCCAGCGCCTCGGGGGTGTTGCGCATCAGCCCGTCCAGGATTCCACCGAGCGTCTGGGTGGAGGACAACCCCATGTTCTCGTAGGCCTGGTTGACGATCAGCTTCTGAGCTTGTAACTGGGACAATGGGATTCGGGCCAACTTCGCAGCGACCTCGGCGACCCGGGGCTCGAGCCGCTCGAAGGGCACCGATTCGTTGATCAACTCGACCGCGGCGGCCTCGACACCGGTGAGCGGCTCTCCGGTCAGCGAGTGCCACTTCACCTTGGCCAGGCTCAGCCGGTAGAGCCACATGCCGGTGAGATACGCGCCCCACATCCGGCTGTACGGCGTGCCGATGACGGCGTCGTCGCTGGCGATCACGATGTCGGCGCACAG